>CAZAKD010000183.1:0-2226 GCA_964485435.1 uncultured Lachnospiraceae bacterium | reverse complement strand
ATATTTTAAACACGCCATTTACATTACAAGACGATCCATTCGGATTTGTTCAACAATTAAATGCTGGTGAAGTAAAGATGGCAGACAATGCAACTTTCCAAGAGTTTGGAAAATTCATGGAAGCAATCAGAGAACATACGAACAATCCACTTGAAGTAAACTATGACAAAGAAACTGGTGATTTTGCTACTGGTAAATCAGCATCTATTCACCAAGGAAACTGGGCATACGGAATGTTTACAGAATACGATATTGACTTTGACATGGGTATGATGCCATTACCTCTTCAAGGAAATGATAAGATCGCAGTTAGTGTTCCTACAGCTTGGTTTGTGAACTCACAAGCATCACAAGCAGAGATTAACGCTGGAAAAGCATTCTTAGAATGGCTATACACTAGTGAAACAGGTACGAAATACCTTATGGAAGAGTTCGGATTTATTCCAGTTCTAAAATCTATGGAAAGTCCACAACTTGATCCGTTATCACAATCAGTAGCAGATTATACTGCAGAAGGTAAGACGATCTCTTGGCCAATGACTCAATGGCCTGCAGGTATTGTAGATGTATACCTAGTTCCAGTAGCAGAACAATTCTTTACAACAGATATGACAGGAGCAGAGTTCCTAACAGCATTAGATGAAGCATGGACTCAAGCTAGTAAGTAATATATGGGGAAACCATTGAATGGATATATATGTGCATCTATTAGATGAGTAGCCAGACACTATGAGAGACTTGTCAAACGAGTTTCTCATAGTTTTTATAACTATTAACTTAAAACATGAATATAAGCTTTGAATAGATGGAGGAATGAATCAATGAAGAGAAAAAGCGATAAAGCATGGTATAGCTTATTTACACTCCCTTTGGTATTCATATTCACAACTGTTGTACTGATTCCATTTTTTATTGGAATTGGATATTCCTTTTTCTCGTGGGATGGATTACCTCTGAATCCAAAGATATTTGTTGGATTAGATAACTTTGTTAAACTGTTTACAGATAAACGTTTTATGGCTTCGGCTGGCCATACAATATTTTTTACTATATTAGCAATTGCTGTTATTAACCTTTTGGGTCTTACATTTGCATTAATTGTGACTACAAAATTAAAAACGAGAAATATCGTAAGAACTATGTTGTTTATGCCTTACCTGATTGGTGGTTTAATTCTAGGATACATATGGAAGTTCATATTTACAGATGCATTTGCAAGTATTGGTGAGAAAACAGGATTGACGGGAATATTCTTTAATTGGCTCTTAGATTATGATTATGCCCTGATCGCGCTTGTAGTAGTAACTACTTGGCAGATGGCCGGATATATTATGATTATATATATAGCGGGAATCCAAGGTATTCCTGAAGATGTAATTGAAGCGGCATCCGTGGATGGAGCAGGATTTTGGAGAACTTTATTTCATATTAAATTTCCGCTTATCATGCCATCCTTTACAATATGTTTATTCTTAACACTATCCAATTGCTTTAAGATCTTTGATGTGAATCTATCTTTAACTGGTGGTGGGCCAAATAATGCAACAGAGATGTTTGCGATGAATATATATAATGAGATTTTCCAGTTAAATAATTATGGGTATGGTCAGGCAAAGGCTATTATATTCTTTATAGTAGTTGCTTCAGTTACTCTAGTTCAAGTATCTATAACTAAGAAGAAGGAGGTGTCCATGTAATGAAAGCAAAGAAGATTATATTAAATACACTCATCCTATTATTATGTGGATTTTACCTATTTCCTATCTATATAGTTATTGTGAATTCATTTAAAAATAGAGCAGAGCTATATGAAGATATGTTAGCTTTGCCATCACAACTTACAGGAGAGTATTATTTAAAAGCTATGGAGAAGATGGATTTTCTTAGAGCTTTTGGTAACTCATTCATTGTTACATTTGTATCCATCGCAATTATTGTTGTATTAGCATCAATGACTGCATGGACACTGGTTAGACATGACAATCTCTTAAGTAAGATCCTATTAATGGTATTTGTTTCGACGATGTTGATACCATTTCAAACATTGATGATGCCTTTGATGCAGGTTATGGGATGGGCAAGAGATACTTTACATATTCCCATGCTAGATACTTTGGGTGGATTGATCTATATGAACGTAGGATTTGGAGCTAGTATGGCGGTGTTCTTATATCATGGATTTGTGAAGGCAATCCCTATATCTCTGGAAGAAGCAGCCACCATTGA
>CAZAKD010000182.1:1561-4029 GCA_964485435.1 uncultured Lachnospiraceae bacterium | reverse complement strand
TGAATACTTTAGAAGAAGATAACCAGGAGGATACAATTATAGGTATGGGGGAAGATCATTCATTGAAAGAAAACTTAGAAGATAATTATAACGATAATGTAGATCAAGATCTATTAAAGGAGCTATTTGATGAAAAGGATGATGAAGAGAATCATTCTGATTATATTGATTCTACATCACTTGATTCCTATGATGAAGCTGCTTTATATGAAGAAGAATTGCAAGAGAATATACAAGAAGAGACAATTCTTACTGAGAATGATTCTGCTAAGAACACAGCAGATGAAGTTAAGAGTGAAGTTACTGTAATTACTAAGGGAACAAGAATAGAAGGTAGTATAACATCTGATGGTTCTTTAGAAGTAATGGGAGTCATTAATGGTGATATTGATTGTCTTGGTAAATTATCTATTATAGGTGAAGTTACTGGGAATTCAATTGCATCTGAAGTTTATGTGAATACCTCTAGATTAGAGGGAAGTATTAACAGTGAAGGTAGTGTTAAAATAAGTAGTGGTACTGTAGTTGTTGGTGATGTATCAGCATCTTCAGGAGTTATTGCAGGAGCAGTAAAAGGTGAGATAGATATTAATGGACCTGTTATTGTTGATTCTAATGCAATTATTAAAGGCAACATCAAAGCTAAGTCAGTACAGATTAATAATGGAGCTATAATAGATGGCTTCTGCTCGTTAACTTATTCTGACGTAGATATTGATAGTGTATTTGAAAAGTAATTCATAATAAATGTGTAAGAGGTGTAAGATGGATAGTTATAAAAGAGTCTTATTAAAGTTAAGTGGTGAAGCACTTGCTGGTGATAAGAAAACAGGATTTGATGAAGCGAATTGTATTAAAGTTGCCAATCAAGTAAAGCAACTTGTGGATGACGGCGTTGAGGTTGGTATTGTTATTGGTGGTGGTAACTTCTGGAGAGGAAGAAGCAGTAATACCATCGATAGAACAAAAGCAGATCAAATAGGCATGTTGGCAACTGTGATGAATTGCATCTATGTATCAGAGATATTTCGTCATGTTGGCATGATGACTCAGGTCTTAACACCTTTTGAATGTGGGAGTATGACAAAGTTATTCTCAAAAGATAGAGCAAATAAGTACTTTGGAAAAGGAATGGTTGTTTTCTTTGCCGGTGGTACAGGACATCCATATTTCTCAACAGATACTGCAACCGTTTTGAGAGCGGTTGAGATTGAAGCAGACATTATCCTGTTAGCAAAAGCTATTGATGGAGTATATGACAGTGATCCTAAGACGAATCCCAATGCTTACAAGTATGATGAAGTAAGTATAGAAGAAGTATTAGATAAAAAACTTGGGGTTGTTGATTTATCAGCAACAATTATGTGTTTGGAAAATCGAATGCCGATGCTAGTATTTCCTCTTAATGAAGAGAATAGCATTGTAAAAGCAGTGAATGGACAACTTACAGGAACAAGAGTGACTGTATAATATAGAATAATTAGGAGGAGATTATTATGGATTCCAATATAGGAATGATTGAAGAAAAAATGAAAAAATCAATTGAAAGTTTAAAGGTAGAGTTTGCCAATATTCGTGCTGGAAGAGCTAATCCTAATATACTTAATAAAATAAAAGTAGATTATTATGGTCAACCATCTCCATTACAGTCTGTAGCAAATATATCAGTACCAGAACCAAGAGTGATTATGATTCAACCGTGGGAGAGCAGCCTTATTAAAGAGATTGAAAAAGCTATTCTAATTTCTGACTTAGGCCTTAATCCTAATACTGATGGTAAAGTTATTCGCCTTACATTTCCTGAACTAACAGAGGAAAGACGTAAAGAACTTGTAAAAGATGTAAAGAAAAAGGGCGAGTCTGCCAAGGTTGCTATCCGTAATATTAGAAGAGATGGTAATGATCTCATTAAGAAGCAAAGTAAAGAGATTTCTGAAGATGAAAGTAAGGGCTTAGAAGATAAGATTCAAAAGTTAACAGATAAATATATTGTTGAAGTGGACAAAGTCATTGAAGAAAAGTCCAAGGAAATACTTACTGTATAAGTAAATAGACAAGACGTATTTTGACTGCAATTCAAAATACGTCTCTTTCTATTCAGGAGGTTTTAAAGTGAACGACATACTAAAAGATATGAAGATTCCTAACCACGTTGCTATTATATTAGATGGGAACGGAAGATGGGCAAAAAAGAGACATTTACCAAGAAACTACGGGCATACTAAGGGTAGTAAAGTAGTTGAAAAGATATGTGAAGAAGCATATAATATAGGAATATCGTATTTAACGATATATGCTTTTTCTACAGAGAATTGGAAGAGGCCTGATGGTGAAGTAGATGCACTTATGAATTTACTGAAAAACTACTTAAAGAGCTGCCTTGATACATGTAAAAAGAATAATATGAAGGTGAGAGTTCTAGGCGATATATCTAGACTAAGTGATGAAATAAAGTCAAGTATTATTAA
>CAZAKD010000182.1:0-1545 GCA_964485435.1 uncultured Lachnospiraceae bacterium | reverse complement strand
GGTTTGAATTTCCAAGTTGCACTAAATTATGGTAGCAGGGATGAAATTCTACGCGGAGTTAAGAATCTCATACTAGATTATGAGAATAAACAACTGAGTCTTGACGACATAGATAGCAATTTGTTCTCGAATTACCTTGATACGAAAGGGATTCCAGATCCGGATCTATTAATTAGAACAAGTGGTGAGCAAAGATTATCAAATTATCTATTATGGCAATTAGCATATAGTGAATTGTATTTCACAGATGTGTTATGGCCAGACTTTACAAAAGAAGACCTTATAAAGGCAATTGAGTCTTATAACCATAGGGATAGACGCTTTGGAGGAGTATAGGGGGATAACATGTTTAAAGTAAGATTGAGAAGTTCTATTATTCTTTTAGTGATTACTATTTTTTCTATAGTAATGGGTGGGTATTATCTGTTTGCAGCTGTTTCTGCAATATCTTTGATTGGCTTATATGAATTATATAAAGTCGTTGGAATAGAAAAACAACCATTGGGATATGTAGGTTACATGATAACCATATTGTATGAGTGTATTGTATTATTAGGAGTTGAAGAATATAAAACAGTAATATTTATAGCATTTATAATGCTTCTTATGATATTTTATGTTTTTTCGTATCCTAAATATGTGATCAATCAAGTTGCAATTGGATTCTTAGGATTATTTTATGTTGTTGTTATGCTAAGTTATATCTATCAAGTAAGGTTATTGGAAAACGGTAGTGTTCTAATATGGCTTATTTTTATTGGTGCATGGGGATCAGATACCTGTGCCTATTGTGTTGGAATGCTATTTGGTAAACACAGATTGTCACCCAAACTGAGCCCTAAAAAGTCAATTGAAGGAAGTATCGGTGGAATTGTTGGAGCAGCATTGCTAGGTGTTGTTTTTGCAAGTGTAATGAAGGAGTATCTCGGTAATATTCCTAATATGATGCTAGTGTTTGGAGTCATCTGTGGATCATGCAGTATGATATCTCAAGTAGGTGATTTAGCTGCATCTGCTATTAAGAGAAATCATGATTTAAAGGATTATGGCGCCTTGATTCCAGGTCATGGTGGCATTTTGGACCGTTTTGACAGTATAATTTTTACGGCACCCATTGTTTATTATCTAGCAAAGTGGTTCTTATAAAGTTCAATAAGAGGTATACATGATGAAGAATGTTATTATATTAGGATCTACGGGCTCAATTGGAACCCAAACTTTAGAAGTTATGAAACAGAGTAAAGATATGAATGTTGTTGCGTTATCAGCAGGAAGCAATATAGATTTATTAGAAAAGCAAGCGAGGGAATTTCAACCTGAGATTGTGTGTATTTGGGATGAACAGAAGGCAATGGAATTGGTTGGACGTTTAAAAGATACCTATATTAAAGTTGTATCTGGAATGGATGGATTGATTGAATGTGCAACCCTGACTTCTGGTGATATTGTTGTGACTGCAATTGTAGGGATGATTGGAATACGTCCTACAGTTGAAGCAATTAAAAGTAAGAAAAGTGGAGAAACTGCAGTTTGTGTAGTCTTAAG
>CAZAKD010000181.1:0-4037 GCA_964485435.1 uncultured Lachnospiraceae bacterium | reverse complement strand
AACACCCGTTAGTTGTTTCACAACTTCTCCACTCCAACCATAACTTCCGAATGCAGCTGCCTTCTTATTCTTGAACTTAAGCCCCTTAATCATCTCCATTAATCCACCTATAGAATGTAGGAACCCATTATTAACTGTAGGTGAGCCCACTAATATGGCTTTTGAACGAAATACATCGGATATAATGTCATTCTTATCTGATAGTGCTGCATTATATAATTTTACTGTAATTGAAGAATCCTGTTGACGAATCCCCTCAGCAATAGCTTCTGCCATCTTTCTTGTTGCATTCCACATAGAATCATATATAATTGTAATCTGATTCTCTTGATACTTGTTAGCCCACTCTAGATACTTTTCAACAATCTCAGTAGGATTTTCCTTCCACACTACTCCATGACTAGGACATATAAGATCTAGTGGTAGATTAAACCCTAATACTTCTTCAATCTTCTTTATAACTAGTCCACTAAATGGTGTTAAAATATTGGCATAATACTTCAATGCTTCATCATAAAGTTCACTTTGAACTACTTTATCATTAAACAAAGATTCTGTGGCATAATGTTGTCCAAAAGCATCGTTACTAAATAATATATTTTCACCTGACATATAAGTAAACATTGTATCTGGCCAATGAAGCATAGGTGCCTCAACAAAAGTAAGCGTTGATTCTCCAATATTAAGTGTATCACCAGTCTTCACTGTTACAAAGTTCCAGTCTTCATGATAATGTCCTTTTAGAATCTGAGCACCCTTTGCAGTACAATATACTGGTGTATTAGGAATCTCTCTTAATAATTCAGGTAGTGCACCGCTATGATCCACTTCTCCGTGATTAGATATAATGTAATCAATCTTAGATAGATCAATCTCTTTTTTTAATCTTTGAACAAATTCTTTATCGTAAGGCTTCCATACTGTATCAATTAATACTGTTTTTTCATCCCTAATCAAATAGGAATTATAAGAGGAACCTTTACCTGTTGAATATTCTTGTCCATGAAAACTTTTTAATTCCCAGTCTATCTTGCCAACCCAAGTAACCTTATCTGTAATTCTTTTTCCCATAATTATGACCTCCATTATGTTTAATCTTTTTTTGTTTGACTTATTATAATACTACTATATCATATACTTTTGCATATCACATGATTTGAATCACAATTTTATCATTTGTCATAATCGAGTTAATTATTACATTAAAAACATTTAGAAAAACTCTTGACTTCTTTCTAGAATTATAGTATTATAAAGAAGTATTTAGATGTCGATTTTGATTCACATATTTTTGTAAGTCATTAACTCGCTTGATGATTTACAAAAATATGTGATTTTTTATTTTCATTAAATATAATATTATAATTAGGAGGTATCTTTCATGAATAAAGGTACAGTAAAATGGTTTAATGCTCAAAAAGGATTTGGTTTCATCACTAACGCAGACGATAATGAAGATGTATTCGTACATTTCTCAGGAATCGCTTCAAACGGTTTCAAAACTTTAGAAGAAGGCCAAAGCGTTACATTTGAAATTACTCAAGGACAACGTGGTGCTCAAGCTGTTAACGTAATGGTTGACTAATCTACACCATTAAAAAGGTTCCCGAACAAGTTCGGGAACCTTTTTTTATGTTTTTTCTAGAATTTCTTATAAGCTTCTTTTTTCGCGCCACATACTGGACAGTTGTCTGGTGCGCCATCAAGTACAGTATGTCCACATATTGGACAGATATATACCGATTCAAATTCCATATCTTTACCTTCTTTTGCACAGTTTTGTGCTTGTGTAAATAGATCTACATGAATCTTTTCAGCTTCTAGTGCATAATGAAATGTTCTCATTGCACCTTTCTCTTCTTGAAAATCCGCTGCATTCAAATACACTGGATACATTTGCTCAACTTCATGGAGCTCACCATTGATAGCCCCTTGAAGATTGTCCACAGTCTTCCCTGTTCCAAATACACCACCAGCAGTTACCGTTACATCTACTGTGTCTCCACCAATCTCTCTAAAATGATTATTGGCGTGTACTTGTTCAGCATAGGCTATCGCTACAAATAACTTTCCAATGTTCTTAAAACCTTCTTTTTCAGCCATGTTCGCCCATGTTAAATACCTCATATGAGCTTAGCTCTCTCCACCATATGCTGAATGTAAAAAATCACCTGTCATTGCATTATTTACTGCCATCTTTGTACCTCCATTATTTTTTTATATAAAGAGTATTTCTGGGATAACGGTCATACTTTAGACAGCTATCCCATTCACTCTATAATATACCATAGTAACGTCTTCTCACATCTATAGTAAAACCATAGTCAATAATCTTAGGTATATTATCAATCATACCCCAATTGGATGCACGTCCAAAATCTTTTACCACCAAACCATATTGTTTGGATAAATTTTGTATCTCCTCTATCGTATAGAGTTGGCTACTGTCTTTAACGCCATAATACTCGTATACTTCCTGTATACGAGTTATTCTATCTGCCTTTTCCATAATAACGATTCTAGAATCATCAGATTTTCCAACTGTATGAGCTAGTATATCTTCCCCTCCTTGGGCGGAAATATAGTGTTCTACTTTATTTTGTGCAATTCCTTTTCTATTCCTAGCAACTTTAGCAACATAGTTATTATCTAAATCATATACATTTCTACCAGATCCTCTTCCAATGTATCTATAAGAGTGATCCTTTATATGAACAAGAATGGAATTATAATCAATCTCATCCTTGTGAATTAACTCTATCTGAGAATCATTAGCACACATATACACACCCCCAATGCGTAGGTATATACCTACTAATTCATAATATTCATACTTATGAGTTATGTTCTTTCATAATAATAAATATCTTCTTCTGGGATATGTTTTACAGTTGAGTTGAATGATTACGAGATTATAGCTTCTTCCACACTCTTATAGTGGTCATATTCTTTCTTCAACATGGTATAAAGTTCTCGACCAATGCTTGCTCCAAAAGCCTTCGTCATAGAACGATAAAACCCTTGTTTGTTATCCGCCTTCTGGAATAGCCTTACAGAACGCTCGCCGAATTTCTCGAATTGAGTTGAATCATAGATCGATACAATAATCTTTCTAACTTCCTCTAATTCCTCTTCTATATGTTCATTATTTTGAGTTTTATCTTTAAGTATAGTATTAGCAGAATCCTCTATTTTAACTATTTTCTCAGGGACTACTATGTTATCCTTGACGATGGCTTTCGGCAATGTATTGCTCACACTTTCCTGATCAGATATACTCGCTACTGCTACTTCTTCTTTAACGGGTTTTTTGGGTGCCACAACTGCTTCAATGGATTCTACTCTCTTAACTAATACGCTCTCATTACTTAAATATTTTGTGCAGAAGTTAACTGAATGTTGAAATCCATAATCACGACTCACAATATAGTATTCCCCTTCATGTTTCGTTCCGATGAGATATCCAAGATAGGTCACTAGTTGAAAATCTAATGCATTCTTTCCTGGCTTATCAAGCTTTATGGGCTGAAACTCAGCCTTGCTTGATACGATATTCATATGAGCTTCCAAAGTAATACTATCTACATTATTACTATAAAATAAATATACAATATCGTCTTTATCTAATAAATCAATTCCTGTAATTCCATTACTCTTGGTATTCTCAAAATCAATTAAAAAAATTCTCATTTTATCTTTCACCTACTCTTATTTTCTTTTATCAATAAAGGTACATTTTATAACTAACCGAACATTATCCTAATATTATATCATTAATTCCACAATCTTTACAGTATTTCTATGTATTTTTATAATATTTTCATACTATTCCAAAGTAAGATAAATATTTTTTTAAAATTTTCATTAAATTAGGAAAATGGTCAAGCAATGATACATATGATACATTGTAATAACAATTTAGGAGGAACAATAATGAGTGATTTAACAGCAACAAACTGTGGATGCGGTAGTGACAGAAGAAATGATGGAGGATGTGGTGGAATTCTTCTTATCATCTTATTGTTATGCGCATGTGG
>CAZAKD010000180.1:0-4040 GCA_964485435.1 uncultured Lachnospiraceae bacterium | reverse complement strand
ACGGTACCTAACGTGTTAGGTACCGTCCCCAACCCTTCAGGTAACGTCCCCAATTAAAAAAGCTCCGTCCCCAAAAGGGACGAAGCTATATCTCCGTGGTACCACCCTAATTCTCACAAAGGCGTTCACCTTCACAAGCTCTTAGTCATGCGTAACGTGCATTGACGTCTTCTCTTACTAACCGACTATCGTATCTATTGGAATTAGGAGAGGAAGCTCCAGTGGGAAATTCAATAATTAACTGTGCATGAAGAAGCTTACAGCCTATGGCTCCTTCTCTCTGAAAGTTATTAATTATCTACTAACACCTTCATTGCTTTTCATATATTCATTTAAGCTATCTTTTATTCTAACATAAAAAGTGATTGTGTCAAGTTGAATATTTGGATAAAATAATATTAAAAACTGCTCCCACAAATAGAATATACATACAGAAATATAACCATAACATTAGTAATACAATTGCGGTTAAGCTACCATACATATATGAAAAGTTCCCCATTCGGTCAATATATATGGAATATAAGTATGAGAATCCCATCCATCCTACAGCTGCTAGAACTGCACCTGGAACTTGAGACCAAATACCAGTTTTTCTATTTGGAATTACTACATAAAGTATCGTGAAAAAAGCAACCAATATTAACAATCCCACCACCGTTCGCAAACTGATAATAAGAAGTGCTAAGTCATGCATTACAGGTGCCTTTAACGAGATTGCTACGTATATCTGATTACCAAATACCAAAAGTGCTAAGCTAACTATAATCATGATAGCAAATACTAAAGTGTATAAGGTGGATATGATACGTAATTTAAAATAATTTCTCGATTCATTTATCTCGTATACCGCATTGAATCCACGTACAATTGCAAGAAATGCCCGAGACGCTGACCATAGTGCAGACAGGACAGTTAAGGACATAATCGTACCCGTAGCTTTATCATAGATCTCTGAAATCACAGATACAAGATACGCGTCCATTGCATTTGGAGAAACATCTGTAACAACCCTCATTAACGTTCCTTCTGTAAATGGAAGGTACTGTATCAGCGTTAACAAAAACATTACAAAAGGAAAAAAAGATATAATTGTAAATAAGGCTGATTGGGCTGAAAAAGCTGAGATGTGATCCTCTTTCAACTTTTGAGACATATTAATAATAAATCCAATTATTGTTCCCTTTTTCACTTTCGTTTCCTCTTCTCTTCATTTTTCACTTATCTTAGTATATGCAAATGCATCCTTTGAGTACTTAATCGGTCTGACCTTTCATAACAATACCAACTCCAGGATAATAATGTTTTAAGATCTCTTCGTATGTCTTCCCGTATTCCACCATGGCCTTTACGCCATTTTGACTCATTCCTACGCCGTGACCATATCCTCCGCCTGTTATGTTTACACTCTCTAGAGCTTTCTCATTTTCCGTATGATCTATAATGATAAATGCACTTGGAAGCATTGATAAATAATCAACTTTGCTTTTATCTTGACGAATTACGGTACTATATAAAGGAGCAAGAAGTGTACGAATATTATACTCAGTCTGAACTTTTATCGTATTTTTACTTCCTTCTATAATTATCTCTGTTACGATTCCTCCCGTTGCTCTTTTGGTAAATCGAATTCTTTTTACATCTCCAACCGTATCAATGGGTACGCTTAGATAAGTGTTGTCTTTTTGCAACGTCTGAATAAGATCTGGATTGGCATTATACCTAGCCATAAGAGATTTATCAATTACTCTTTTTAGATCTTTCGCCTCTATTGTAACTTTCCAACGATACCAAGCATAATCACTATCATAAGTTTTAACATTGTTTTTCTTAATAAATTCTCTAAAATTCTTTTCATCAGTCAAGTCAACATTTTTGTCTTCATCAATGGTTTGAAGCTTCCCTTCTAGATAAGGTATCTTTTTGGCTCCCAGCCATACATCCACTGCACTTGAAGTATGCCCGGATGAAGTGGAGAAATAATATGCGGAAATAATATCTCCTTTGTACTCCATAACCAATCCTCTTGTTTCATTTACTGCTTGTGTGGTTATCTTGTACTCACCGGTGTTGTTATATACTTGATATGATACACTATCGTCAACATGAGCACCATATTCTCCATAAGAATTATTGGTAAGTTGTGTATATGCGTAGCTTCTAGCACATACTGCTTGTACCTGGAGAGCCTCTAAACCATAGGATGTTGGCATCTCACTAGGCAAAACGCTATAAAGATACTCCTCAATGCTTAGTTCATTTACAATTGTTAACCCTTCCTTATTCTTCACAATCTCAATCTTGCCTCGATATTCTGGATTGCCACTTGCTCTTGTAAGGGATAGTAATTGTAACTTAGAATCCTTCGCCTTTGGCTCTAATATCATTCTATCTTCTTTTAACATCCTACTATTAGGTTTTATCGAGATAACCTGACCAGCTTTGTATTCCTTTATATTGTCTCCATATTTCACATTATAGTCTTGGTTAGAAGTAAACTTGACTACATCATGAAATATATTATTCTCATCATTATTTTTCAGAATCACTCGAATATTCTTAGGAGCAACCTCTTCTTTAATAATTGCTGCACATATCTTTCCATTGGATACAATAAAGTCTGTAGCACTATAACCTATCAGTATTCCTGATGTCATCTCTTCCATTAGATTATCATATATTTTATATATCTTATAATCTTTCTCTCTATCAACCTTTCCATAATCTTCAATCTCAATATATTCATCTGTAAATGATAATACTTTTCCACTAATCTTATCTGGTTTAATAGTTATCTTTATGACCTTATCCTCTTTCACAGTCAGGTCTCCAATTACATCACGAATATCTTGTGTAAGAGCATACTTTGTTTGAAATGTTTGAGGCTTATTATCTACATATGCCTCAATTGTATTGATACCGCTTTTAATGATCCATACGTTAGAATATACAATCTCTTCAGCTACCTCTTCTGCCTGCTCTTTGTCTCCATCTAATCCTTTGTATTCCTTTATAATTTCTACTGTTAGTAAAATAATGATTATTACAACGCCCATTGCTATTAGCATTAGTTTTTTCTTCATCATTTCCCCCTAATGTTGTCCTTGATGTTTTTCGAAATGTTGATATTCCTTATATATTAGTATATTAAGTACAACCTTATAATATTACACATTTGGGGACGGTACCTAACGTGTTAGGTACCGTCCCCAATCAGCCAATTACATCTGACATATTATACATACCTGCTTTTTTCCCGGCAAGATATTTTCCTGCACTAATTGCACCCTTTGCAAAGATTGCCTTAGAATAGGCAGTATGTTTAAATTCTATGATTTCATCTGTTCCCGCAAAGATTACTTCATGTTCTCCAACAATGTTTCCACCTCGTACAGCTGATATTCCAATTTCTTTTTTATCACGCTTTTCCCTTTTTGAAGTTCTATCATACTCATAAGTATACTCATTCTCTAGAGCTTCGTTAATTGCATCTGCCAATGCAAGGGCTGTTCCTGATGGAGCATCTATCTTTTGATTATGATGTTTTTCTATAATCTCTATATCAAAATTAGCTTGAGTTAAAACCTGTGCTGCTGTTTGTACCAGCTTAAGTAAAGTATTCACTCCTAAAGACATGTTTGCTGACTTTAAGATAGGAATCTTCTTGCTTGTTTCGTCTACCTTATCAAGTTGCTCTGATGAAAGTCCAGTGGTACATAATACAATTGGTAGATTCTTTATTACTGCATCCTCTAATAACTGGTCAACTGCTTTTGCTATAGAAAAATCTATAATTACATCTGCATCCTCTTTGCAATCTAAAAGTCTGGAATATACAGGAAATTGCGTGTTCTCTGCATTTCCAATGTCAATACCAGCTACAATCTCTGCCTCTTCGTCTTGTTTCACTAAATCCGCAATAACCTGTCCCATCTTACCGTTGCAGCCGTGCATAATTATCTTTGTCATAGTAGTCCTCCTTTGCAGTTTGGGGACGGGGGTTGTTCGTTTGGGGACGGGGTATTTTGCAAAATACCCCG
>CAZAKD010000179.1:328-4047 GCA_964485435.1 uncultured Lachnospiraceae bacterium | reverse complement strand
GTTTGAGTATAAAACCAGAACACCAGATGCCAATGATATCTATTCATATGGATATGCATCTACCTCCAGTGATTTGGATGATGCAGTAAAATCCCTCTCAGATATCCTGCCTGATATGCTTCGTCTTGCTGAATGTGAGAAATCATGTCAGCTGATGGCCTCTGAGATAGAGAAAACAAGACGAAGGGTAAATGCTTTAGAACATGTTATGATTCCAGAGATGAAGGATAATATCAAATATATCATGATGAAGCTAGATGAAAATGAGAGAAGTACTCAGATTCGACTAATGAAAGTCAAAGATATGATGTTGGAACAAGCACATCAATATAAAGAGCGCTTGTATTCTCAATAAATAATTGAGTATAAAGAAAATATAAAGGATAAAGTGGACAAAGATCGTTTACTTTATCCTTTTTTATTGTGATCATATAGAATATGAATAATAATCCAATATTGGGGTAAACTAACAAGTATAAGGCGACTTAAATATTAAAAATCTAAATGGAGGAAAAAATATGAAGGCCAAGAAGTTAAAAACTACCCTATATATTGTAACTATTTTATGGATTGCATTATTAACTCAAGTTATTGTTCAAAGTGTCTTGAATGATGATGCACGAATAACCCAAGCATTTGCAAGTGCCGATTCCGACATTGTTGAGAGTAGAGTAGAAGTAGCGGCAGAATATGGGAGTAGATATCTAAGCGAAGGGGATAAAAAAGAATTAATTGACTATATAGCTAAGGGAATTGGAATCCATACAGAATATAGTCTCAAAAAAAGAAATAAAGATAATACAGTAGAATTAATAGGTGAAAAGCTATCTCAAAATGGTAAAGTCTTAATAGACATTATAAGTACAGAAAAAGATGTGGAAAATAATTTAAAAGAATTAGTGCACTATATCCTAGTGGATATGAGTATCTATGAAGATAGTGACAGTATATTAAGTTATAAAGAAAAAATTGAAAATGTTATGAAAGAGATAGAAGTAAAAGAATATCAAAGTATAGTTAAGTTTAGTGGCTTCTATGATGGAAAGCTATCCTTGACTAAAAAGGAAGAGATATCCAACAAGTTGCTTCATAATCTAGAAGCAAAGAAGATAAGTGAAAATATTACGGAAGATTTATATCTAGTATATGGGTATACAGGAATAATCTCAGATTATATTAGAACAGGTGGGCATAAAGTAAATCTGAATATTGTAATTACTTATAATGAGGAAAATGATACTACAAATCTATATCTTGCAACACCTATCCTAAACGATAATTATTAAAAAGAAACGCATGTCCATGGGATATATATGGGCATGCGTTTCAATAATGTAATAAAACTTAAATGTAATACAAATTCTCTGAAGGATAAACTGGGTCACAAGTAACATTAATACCAAGTTTACGTAGAGTTTGTTCATCATCTTTGTTAAGCATAACAGTAGAATGAGCTTGTACCCCATCTAGCTGTGATAACTTATCAAAAGCGAGTTGTGCTGTTGGATTGGTAACTGCGCAGATACTAAGTGCAATTAGAATCTCATTTGCATTCAATGAAGTAATTTTACTATGAAGATTTTTGGCCTTTAGGCTCTGTATTGTTTCAAGTATAACAGGTGACAGTAAGTAGATCTCATCTCCGATATTTGCTAATGTTTTAATGGAATTAAGAAGTCCAGCGGAGCAAGAGTCCATAAGAGAAGTAGAACGGCCTGTAATTACACTACCATCATGTAGTAGAAAAGCAATCACTGCAGGAACATCATTGTCATTATCACAATCTCTTAATTTAGATGAGTATTCTCTAGCGATAGGTACTGGGATACGATCTTCTTTCTTAAGTTCTAACTCTTCCATGATTAATTTCATTCGATGTAAAGTTTCTTCATCTACCAGTCCTTTTTTAAAATCACATTCTGTAGAGAAACATCTACATATAATCTCTTGTTTAGATGCTTCTTTCACGACTTCATCATTAATAATTCCATATCCTACCCTGTTTACACCCATATCTGTTGGAGATTGAAATACTGATTCTTGACCTGTAATTTTTTCAATAATTCGTTTTACAACAGGGAACATCTCTAGGTCACGATTATAGTTTACTGCTACTTCATTATATTTCTCAAAATGGAAATAATCCATCATATTTACATCTTTTAAATCAACAGTAGCAGCCTCATAAGCAATGTTTAGAGGATGTTTTAATGGAACATTCCATACGGGGAAGGTCTCAAACTTAGAATATCCAGCAACTTTTCCTTGTTGAAATTCAAAGTAAAGCTGATTTAAACAAGTAGCAAGTTTTCCACTATTAGCGCCTGGAGCTGTGACTACAACAATTGGTTTGCTTGTAGGAATGTAACTATTACGTCCATAGCCTTCTTCACTAACAATGGTTTCAATGTCAGACGGATATCCAGGAATAGAAGTATGAGTATATACTTTAATATCACGTCGTTCTAGTTTATTAATAAATACCTTTGTTGCAGGTTGTTCGTGATAACGGGTAATTACTACACTGTTGACCTTTAGGTCATAATCTCTTAAATCATCTATTAATCTCAGAACATCCATATCATAAGTGATGCCATAATCACCACGAATTTTATTTCGCTCAATATCTCCAGCATAAACACAGATAATGATTTCAGCCTTATCTTTTAACTTTTGTAATAATTTAATTTTAGAGTCTTCGTCGAAACCTGGAAGGACTCTCTTAGCGTGTTTATCACCAATTAGCTTGCCACCAAATTCCAGATATAATTTGTCACAATTATTTACCCTCTCCAGTATGTACTGGGATTGCTCTTCAATATATTTTTCAGAGTCAAATCCGACCTTTAACATATGCTCACCTCTTCCATATATTTATTCTAACTTTATGCATTATAGCATATTACTAATTTAATGAAAAGGGATTAGTATTTCTAATCTAAAATTAATTTGTATTAATCAGTAATATATGGTAATTTATTATTGAATTGTAAAAAAGGAATCATAACCACATATCTAAAGGAGGTATAGAAATGGTAGAAATAAAAAGTCTTACTAAAATATATAAAATTTCTAAGAAACAGATGAAAGAACAAAAGACAAAGAAGAACATGATAAAGGCAGTTGAGAATGTAAGTATAACAGCAAACAAGGGTGAAATATATGGTTTATTAGGCCCTAATGGAGCCGGAAAAACAACTGCACTTCGATGCATAGCTACATTGCTAAAACCTACAGGTGGTGAGATAACTGTATGTGGATATGATACGGTAAAAGAATCAGAGAAGGTAAGAAAATCCATTGGTTTCTTAACAAATGAGATCAAGCTAGATCCCCAATTTTCACCTCAGTATATGTTTCATTTCTTTGGTAGGTTACATAATATTGATGATAAAGTTATTGAAGAAAGAAGAGAAGAATTGTTTTCCTACTTTGGAATCAATGATTTTAAAGATAAAAAGATAAGTGAATTATCAACAGGGATGAAACAAAAAGCTGCAATTGCAGTAAGCCTAGTACATGATCCAGATGTTATAATATTTGATGAACCAACTACAGGTCTTGATATTGTAACAGCAAGGAGTGTAACGGATTATTTAAAGAAATTAAGAGAGAATGGAAAGATTATTATTATTTCAACACATATAATGACCGAAGCTGAAAAACTCTGTGATAAAATCGGTATTATTATTAATGGTCAAAAAGTAGCTGATGGAACA
>CAZAKD010000179.1:0-308 GCA_964485435.1 uncultured Lachnospiraceae bacterium | reverse complement strand
CTAAAGATTTAGAAGATGCATTCTTTGAATTATATAAAAAATATAATAAGGAGGAATTATAAATATGAATGGTGTAGCAACGATAATAAAAAAAGAATTAACAAGAGTATTTACTGATAAAAAATTAGTTTTCAGTTTATTTATAATGCCTGTTCTTCTTATGATAGGTATATATAGTCTAATTGGTAAACTCCAGGCATCCATGATGGATGATATTCAAGAACATATATCTAATGTATATGTACAGAATGCTCCGGAAGGATTTGTGGATTTCATGGGCTCTGTTGGGTATCATGGTAATGTGAAGT
>CAZAKD010000178.1:2406-4055 GCA_964485435.1 uncultured Lachnospiraceae bacterium | reverse complement strand
AATTTATCTTATAAGGCATGGCATGACAAAAGGAAATCTAGAAAAGAGATATGTGGGAACCACTGATGAAGGGATATTAGAATCATGGAAGGAAGAACTCACTAGGAGAACCCCACCTATAGTCACATCACTTTACGTAAGTCCTATGAGACGTTGCATTGAAACTTGTGAATGTTTATATAGTAATCAAAAATACAAGAGTATAGAAGATTTGAAAGAACTTAATTTTGGTGAATTTGAGTATAAGACTCATGAAGAATTGGAAAATAACGAGCAATACGTATCTTGGATGGAAAGTAATGGTGAAGATCCTTTTCCTGGTGGGGAAAGCTTAAGAGGATTCCAGAAAAGATGTGTATTAGCATTTGATAAAATAATACAATATGAACTGGAAAATGGTACAGAAAGTATTGGCTTTGTCGTACATGGAGGTACGATAATGGCCCTTCTAGATGCATATTCAAGTCCACATAAAGACTACTATCATTGGCAAGCAGGTAATGGCCAAGGATATCAAGCAACAGTTACACAAAGCCAAGATGAGGATACCTTAATATTGTCACAAGTGAGGAGATTAATTATATGAAAGGACTAATTCATATCTATTGTGGAGAAGGGAAAGGTAAAACAACTGCTGCAGTTGGTCTGGGCATTCGCGCCGCAGGGAGCCAGCTTCCAGTAATTTTCGTTCAATTTATGAAAGATAATACATCTAGTGAGATTAATATATTAAGGGAAATAAAAAATATTCACATTTTACATGCTCCTAAAAATTATGGTTTTTATTCATGCATGAATGACTATGAAAAAGAAGAAACCAAGATAATGTACGAGGATTTGTTGAATAAGGCTATAGAATTAGCAAAAGAAATAGTAATTGACGGCCTACTAATTCTAGATGAAATAATAAGCGCATATGAATATCAATTAATATCTAGAGACCTATTAATAAACTTTCTGAAGCAGAAGCCTGCCAACTTAGAGGTAGTGCTAACAGGAAGAGATCCAACGAAAGAATTAATCGAACTTGCAGATTATATAACAGAAATGAAAAAAATTAAACATCCCTATGATAAAGGCGTAAAGGCAAGAGCGGGAATTGAAAAATAAGTGATTGGGGACGGGGGTTGAGCGATTGGGGACGGGGCTTTTTGCAAAAACCCCGTCCCCAATCGCTCAACCCCCGTCCCCAATCTAAAAATATAACACTTCTTTAAACAAACAGTGAATATGTCTGAACATACGATGGCGCTTATTACTTCTATAGATGATTTTCAAAGAGGTGAAATAGGTGTGATTGAGGTTGCAGTTCGTATGGATACAATATTTCCAGAGGTATTTCAAACAACAAATCAGGAATGGGCTTGTTTTGTAGACAAAAAAGGTAGAGTTTATACTAAAAGTAAAACAGGAGAAAAGGTGAAATGGGATTATTTGCAAGAGGATATTCTCACTCAATTACAGGTTGCTGGTCAGGAAAGAGAATATTATAGTGCTACTCTTGCTGGAGAACAAGTGGCTATAGGAATTATGCCAGTTAAGGAATTGTCAGGACATGTGATTCGTATCGTAAGCATGGAAGAAAGATTGGATTTTATTGGGGAAGAGAGAAATTTATACTTTTCAGGATTGCTTCTAGCATATATTGC
>CAZAKD010000178.1:0-2396 GCA_964485435.1 uncultured Lachnospiraceae bacterium | reverse complement strand
TGCACTTTATTTTATTATTAATGTGATAGTCAAAGCAATTCTTAAGAGATTTTATGAAATACTCTCAACTATTAGAGATATTCAAAAGGGTAATTTAGAAGCTAGGGTGTATCAATCAGGATCTGATGAGATGGGAGAGTTAGGAACTAATATTAATAAGATGTTAGATACCATTAATCAATTAATGCAGGAGAATATTAATAGGGAATTATTGATGAAAAACTCTGAGATTAGAGCGCTTCAGAATCAGATAAATGCCCATTTCATATATAATGTATTGGAATCTATAAAGATGATGGCTGAAATAGACGAAAAATATGAAATCTCAGATGCTGTCACTTCCCTTGGAAAACTTCTGAGATACGGCATGAAATGGAGTACCAAGAATGTAACAGTTGCTCAAGAGATTGACTATATTAAGAATTATCTAGACCTAATTAATCTTAGATTTGATTATAGGATTAATCTGGCTTTAACTATTCCAGAGTGGGTGAAGAAACAAGAGATACCGAAGATGTCACTTCAACCGATAGTGGAGAATGCAATATATCACGGGATTGAGGATTTGGCAGAGAATTCCAGCATATATATTAAAGCTGTACAAGAAGAGAAGGATTATGTTATCGAGATTACAGATTCAGGTAGAGGGATGACTCAAGATGAAGTTGATAAAATTCAGAAAAAAATATGTGGTGAAATTGATGTTGGCGGAGGCTCTAGCAATGGAATAGGCTTAAAGAATGTTCAAGATAGAATAGTAATTGCCTTTGGTGAAGGATATGGAATAAGTGTTATTTCAAAAGTGGACTGCTTTACAAAGGTTATTGTAAAACTACCAATTGTGAATGGTGAGGTGTAGTATATGAAAAGGATACTAATCGTAGAAGATGAAAAATTAATACGCCAGGGAATTAAGGTTATTATAGAAAGGTCTCCTATTGAGGTGGAAGAGATCCTTGAGAGTAACAATGGAGAAGATGCTTATAGTATTCTGCTTCATACAGAGATTGATGTATTGATTACTGACATACGAATGCCTAAGATGGACGGTATAGAATTAGTAAAGAAGATTCAAACTTTACAAAGAAAGCCAGAAATCATAGTTGTAAGTGGATATGATGACTTTAATTATGCAGTTGAGGCACTTCGTCAAGGAGTCAGAGAGTATCTATTAAAGCCTATTGAAAGAGAGAAGTTAATATCTATTCTAAGCAAAATTCAGGTTGAATTGAAAGAAAGAGAAAATCGGAATAATATTATTCAACAGATTGGCAACCAACAGTTTAAGTATCTAATCTTAAATCAACAAATTAGTGAAGATGAAACCAAAGCCATAGAAGAAGAGTTTAGTACACTTTTTTATTATGAAAAATATGTAGTCATCAATTGTAATGTTCTAAATGAACAGATGTTAAAAGATAAAAACATGATTGTTTTACACGAGATCAACGGCCATAGTCTGATTATCGCAGAAGAAAAAGATGTAGATGAATTACTAGAGTATGAATTGTCAAAGACCTCTGTAGGAATCAGTAAAGCACATGTAGGTATCCCTGAATTGCGAATTGCATACTTAGAATCTTATAAGGCAAGAATAGAAGCTTTTGCGAGGGAGATGCCTTATTGTATGTATGAAGAAAAAGTTAATACATATGAAAACATACCAGAAGAACTGATTGAACAGTTTGTACAACAATTCAGAACAGCTAAAATTGATACTCTGTTAAATAAAATTGCAAACATTCAGTATAAAGCGAAGATAAATAAAATCGCTCCTGAGGACTTATTAAATGTAATTGAATCAATTATTGTGAAATTATTTGAAACATATGAAAGAATAATAGAGGTACATATTGATTCGTGTGTTCAAATTAGAGATCCCTTAGGATATTCTAATTGGAGTGATTATTACATTGTATTAGTGGACTGGATGAAAAGAATGCAGCAATTAATTCAAGAAGAATTTAATGACTTTCGTAATAAAGAGAAGATTATGAAAGCAATACAGTTTATCCATGAAAACTATGGAAAAGATCTAAATATGGCAGTTGTATCTAACCACATATCCATGAACTATTCTTTGTTTTCTCTGAGCTTTAAAGAATATACTGGATTAAATTTTGTTAATTATCTTAAAAAGATTCGTATTGATGAAGCTAAAGTATTATTAAAAAATACCGATGATAAAATAATTGATATTAGCCAAGCAGTAGGTTATGAAAATGAGAAACACTTTATGAAAATATTTAAAAAAGCATGTGGAGTATCACCTACAGAATACAGAAAAAATATGCACTTAAGTAAATAGCATTTGGGGACGGTGACGCTTTGCATTTAGGTTATATATGAGTTCTGGAGAAGAAAAATAGGATATCAGCTAGCTTTCCCTCTTGATG
>CAZAKD010000177.1:0-4056 GCA_964485435.1 uncultured Lachnospiraceae bacterium | reverse complement strand
TGATGGATTAGGGTCAGGTGAATATGATTTACTCAAAAAAGTAAGGCATCTTTTAGGAAAAGATGTTATAATAGGTGTAGGTTTAGATGCACATGCCAATACCCATACTAAATTTTCTGCACTAACTAATGTAATAAGAAATTATCGTACAATTCCACATCATGACCAAGATATTACAGAAAAAGAAGTGGCTAGACATATGGTGGATTGTATTAAGAATAATAAAAAAACAATACCACAATTTGTACGTCTTCCTTTTGCAATTCATCCAGAAAAGGCACTTGATGAAACATGGCCTTTATCTGATATTTATGCAAGGCTGAATGAAATGGAAAAGATGAAAGAAGTATCTATTGCAACAGTAGGAGTTGGGATGATTTGGTGTGATTGTGAAAGCCTTGCAACTAACGTAACAGTAACTCCGTCAGAAGAAGGCTATACAGAAAAAGCAGCAGAGCTTGCAAAAGAATTGGCAGATTACGTATATTCTTTTAGAGATAGTTTTGAATTTGAACAGCTTCCCCTTGATCCCCATGAGGCAATGAAATATTCAATTAATTATAAGGGTTCGCCAGTCTATGTTTCAGATTCAGGAGATAATACTACAGGAGGGGCAGTAGGAGATCATACCATTATGCTTCGGGAGTATTTAAGTTGTCGTGATTATAAAAATAAAAAAATAGTAGTTACAGCTGTTTGGGATGAAAAAGCAGTTGCTCAGTGTATGAAGTACAATGAAGGTGATTCCATAACAATTAGTCTAGGAAAAGATTATGATGAAAATACAAAAGCAGTAACCATAGATGGTATATTAAAGAGAAAAGGTAAGTTGTATGGATATTTAGGTTGTGATAGTGATTCAGTAGGCTTAGCTGTTACAATCTCTGTTGGACCTGTTGATGTTGTAATTATTGATAAACCTGGTTCATTTATTACAGTTGGACATTTTCAAGGTGCAGGTTTAAATTTAGAAGATTATCAAGTCATTGTTGTCAAGCAAGGTTATTTATTTCCAGAACTACGAAAGTTAGCTGATTTAGCTATTTTATCTTTAACACCTGGAGCAACACATCAAATAGTAGATAAACTAGAGTTTAAAAACTTTATACCTCCTGTTTATCCATTGGTAAAAAGATAAAGGCATTGTGTGTATAAAAGTAAAAATATGTGAAAGCATATAATATATTAAACATTAAATCAAACAAAGGAGGAAGAAAATTGGTAAGTAGAGTAAAAGAGGCAAAAGTAAAAATTGATTTAGTAGAAAATCCAATTCCAATTAATTATTCTGAGGTGCCAGCATACACAAAAGAAGACTATGAAGAAAGAATTGCAAAGGTACAAGAATTTAGAGAAGAAAGAGGCTATAGCCATTTAATTATCTATGGTGATAGAGAACATTTTTCAAACATTCATTATTTAACAGGAATAGACCCGCGATTTGAAGAAGCATTGATGATTATAGAAAAAGATAAAACACCAAAACTTCTTTTAGGGAATGAATGTTATGTATATGCTAATAAGATTGACTTTGATATTGAAACAATCTTATATAAGCCCTTTAGTTTAATGGGACAGCCAGAAGATGATAGTAAATTGCTATTAGATCTTTATAAGGATTGTGACATTAATGAATCTTCCAAAATAGGAATGGTAGGTTGGAAGTATTATAGTGCGGCTACTCACACACTCAACAACAGTGTATTAGATGTTCCAAACTACATTGTTGAGACCTTGTGCCAACTTGCAAAAAGAGAAAATATTGATAATGCGACAGATATATTTGCCCATAATGACTATGGATTAAGAATTGTTCTATCTGCAAAAGAAATTATTAATCATGAGTTAAATGGAACAAAAGCTTCTAGGAACGTGTATAATGTTTTTAAAAACCTAAAAGAAGGTATGACTGAAATAGAGGCTTCCGGCTTCTTAAATATTGATGGTGAACCTACTTGTATTCATACCAATGTTAACTTTGGAGATACAAATACAAGTTATGGAGTAGCGAGTCCCACCTATCATCAAAAATTAGCAATAGGTGATACTGCAGGAATTGGTATGGCTCATAGAGGTAGTCTGGTTCATAAAGCAGGTGTATACATTAATAAAGCAGAAGATTTAACACAAGAGCAACAAAAAGTGCGAGAAGAATTTTTCCACACCTATTTCCTATCTGTAGTAAAATACTATGAAAATTTTAAAATCGGTAACACTTGTGGCCAGATCTATGATATTGTAGATAAGACATTAGGAAATGGAGAAGAAGGGGGAATTGAAAAATTTGGAATTTATCTAAACCCAGGACATCTCATTCATACAGAAGAATGGATTAACTCTCCTTTTAACAAAGATTCTAAAACCCTTATTCGTTCAGGAATGGGTGTACAATGTGATTATACAGTAACTCATCAGGATCCATATTTAACAGCTCATATTGAAGATGGATTTGTAGTTGCTGATGAAAAGCTTCGTAAGGAAATTAAAGAGCTTTCTCCTTCTTGCTTTGAGCGAATGCAAGCAAGACAAAAATTTATGAGAGAAGTTCTTAATATTGACTTGCCTGAAGAAGTATTACCTATGTCAGATCTTCCAGGAGTATGTTTCCCATATATGGCAGACATAAGTACGATATTAACTGTATAATAGGGTGACGACAGTGACGGCTATGAATAGACAAAATTCATAGCCGTATTTACATATAGTATTTAAAAGATAGGATAATTATAATTTAAGAGATTGGAAGGGGTATCTATGGGAAAATCTGTAGTCCACAATCAATATACTGTAAAATATCATAATAGCAATATGGTCTTGAATATTATTCGTGATCATCAAAAGAAGGGGCCAATTTCTCGTGCGGATATAGCAAAGGAAACAGCTATGAGCCCAACTAGTATTACAAGAATTACTTCATTGCTGATGGACCTTGGATTAATTAATGAAGCGGAAACCTTTTCTACAGGGGTTGGAAGAAAAGGTACAAACTTATGTATTGTTAAGGATTTCCTTTATAGCTTGGGAATATCTATTGATAGTGACTATATTCGTATTTGTATTTTAGATTGTGAAGGAAATGCCTTGAAACATAACCAGGAAAAATTAAACAACAAGGCATATAAAGTTGAAGCAGTTTTAGGGAAAGCAAAAAGATTATATGATGAACTTTGTGAAGAAGATAAAAATTTAAATGATAAAGTTAAAGTAATAGGAATCTCTTGCGTAGGTAATATTAATCATGTAACTGGGGATATTTATTTTTCCGCTCAAATGAAATGGGACCGAGAACTTAACATAAAAGTACTTACAGAAGATTTATTTGGGGTGCCAGTATTTGTAGATAATGATTTAAAAATGGCTTTAGTAGGTGCAACTTTTCAATCGGACTTAATGAAAAGATCGGATGTAACATATGTAACAATTGGTACAGGCGTAGGTGTATCTGTCATGTATAGTGGCAAAATTATTCGTGGAGTAAGTAATGCAGCTGGTGAGGTAGGACACACTATTTTTGAGCCTAATGGGAGAATGTGTGTTTGTGGTAGAAGTGGATGTCTTGCAACTTATCTTACAGAAGGTGGGTTAGTTGACATGTGCCAGCAAGAGAATCAAAATGTTAATAGTATAGAAGAAATAATGGAATCTTATTTTCAAAATGAATTATGGGCAGTTAATCAAATTGAAAATCTTGCAAATAATATTTCAATATTACTATGTAATATGATTTATACATATAATACAAAATATATATTAATAAGTGGATCAATTATTTCTGATTATCCTATTATTTATGAGTTAGCTTATAAAAAGGTAAAAGGTTTGATACATGATAATTTGTATCTAGGGGCAATTATTAAACCGGCCTTACAGAAAAAGGATAGTGTACTAGGAGCGGCATGGGTAGCTCAAAATCAATATATTGATCAATTAATTAAAAATAATGGTTAGAAGTAAAATTAAAAATAGCACTACTAAATGAGGTGGCAAAAAAATGAGCATAAAGAAGATAGTATTGATTATTATAGGAAGTATATCTGTAGTGCTAGGGGTTATAGG
>CAZAKD010000176.1:3306-4096 GCA_964485435.1 uncultured Lachnospiraceae bacterium | reverse complement strand
AAGCCTATTCTACTGGCTAAATCGACGAGGGCAGAAGAGAAGTTACAATTGGGCATCAGCTCTGTATAGAAAGTAAGGTAACGAAATTTTT
Source organism: uncultured Lachnospiraceae bacterium (assembly GCA_964485435.1). Classification (GTDB taxonomy): domain Bacteria; phylum Bacillota; class Clostridia; order Lachnospirales; family Lachnospiraceae; genus CAZAKD01. The sequence goes on along the minus strand of CAZAKD010000176.1, from coordinate 4,005 downwards.
ACATATGTTTAACGAATTCGAGATTGATAAATAAGATATCCAAAATATTCTGTTCGAAATCTAGAGAAAGATGGTATAAGCACAATGGTTATAAAAATGAATGATACAAAGAAGGTAGAACAATTATTTCAAAATAATCAGGATACCTTAATATGGTCTTGTCTGCAAAACATTATGGGTAATATCTATGTTGACAGTTTAGATAACCCATCATCTGCAATGGCCATTGTCGCTGATTTTTGCTTTTTTGCTGGTCAACCAAATCAAGAACTGATTCAGTTCAAACCAGAAGAATATAGAAACAATTTTATTATTATGGTTCCACAAGACGATAAGTGGGCAGAGTTAATTGCTAGTCTATATGGAGATAAAGCAAAAAAGATAATACGTTACGCGATAAAAAAAGAATATAACGTATTTGATAAGATAAAATTACAGAATGTGGTTGATTCATTGTCACCTAAGTATACTTTAAAAATGATAGATGAGGATATTTTTAATTTATGTAAGTCTAATCACTGGAGTAGAGATCTAGTATCTCAATATAATGATTATGAGATGTACGAGAGACTTGGATTGGGAGTTGTCATTTTAAGAGAGGGAGAATTAATTGCTGGTGCATCTTCTTACACAAGATATCAAGACGGAATTGAGATTGAGATAGATACCAAAAAAGAACATAGAAGGCAAGGACTAGCA
>CAZAKD010000176.1:0-3296 GCA_964485435.1 uncultured Lachnospiraceae bacterium | reverse complement strand
ATAGGAATTTATACCCAAGCTGGGATGCTCAAAATAAATGGTCAGTAGCTTTAGCTGAGAAGCTTGGCTATCATTTCGACCATGAATATGTTGCGTATGAGATATATGGATATTAACCAAAACCTTTGCTGGTGCCAGGCACTGTGAAGGGTGACAGGCACTGAGAACATTCTGTGAACATTTTTAAAATGAAAAACTAGATAATTATATATTAAAAACTCCTTTTATGGGCAACATATAACTGGAGGTGAATGATATGCAAGTTAAAGATATAATGTCAAGAGATGTTGCAACAGTATGTTCAGATGATTCTATTGAGAAAGCTGCTCAGATGATGAAGCAACATGATGTAGGATCAATTCCTGTATGCAATAACAAAGAAGTAATTGGAATAGTTACAGATAGAGATATTACTTTGCGTTCTGTAGCGGCTGGTCAAGACCTAAAACATCAAAAAGTAAGTGATATAATGACTTCAAATCCAACTGTTGGCGATCCCGAGATGAATGTTCATGATGCAACTAGAATTATGAGTGAAAAGCAGATACGTAGACTTCCTATTGTTGAAAATAACAACATTGTAGGCATCGTAGCTTTGGGTGATATCTCATTAGAACCAGTGCTTAAAGATAATGCAGAAGATGCACTAAAGGGTATCTCAGAACCGAAATGGAAATAGTGAAAAATGATGCTGAAGTAATTTTACCTCAGCATTTTAATTGTCTCTTAAGTTACTGTATGATAAAATAAATTAAGAACAATAGGAGGCAATCATTGAAAAATACAATTATAAAAACTCAAAATTTATCTTTTAATAATACAATTAACTACAAAGACATCCAAATCATAAAAAACCAAGCAAATTTTATAGTAGGTAAAAGTGGTTCCGGAAAATCTACTTTGTTGAAGCTCTTAAACGCCACAATAAGTCCTAGTAAGGGGAGTATATTCTATTGTGATCGTGACATCACTGAGATTAATACGATAACCCTACGCCAAGAATTGCTACTTATCAGCCAGTCTGTTTATTTATTTGACAAGACGATAAGGGAGAACTTTAAGGAGTTTTACAGTTACAGAGAGTTAGAACAACCATCGGATACTGAGATGGCCTATTATCTAGAATTGTGTTCAGTTCCTTTTGAACTTGATAGTGATTGCTCTAACATGTCAGGTGGCGAGAGACAAAGAATCTATATTGCTATATTTCTATCCTTCAAACCCAAGGTGCTTATGCTTGACGAACCTACATCTGCTTTGGATAAGGAGACGGGTATTAAGGTTATTGATAATATTTTTAAGTATTGCAAAGAAAATGAGATAACAGTTGTTGCAGTTAGTCATGACATAGATATCATTGATAAGTTTGCAGACAATATTATAACTATAGGAGAGGAGGACTAGCATGCAAGGAATAGTAAAGCTTAATATATTACAATTTAGTTTAATTTATCTTCTATTGTTGGTTGTACTTGTCATCATGAAAAAGTCTAAGATTAACCAAAGCAAGCTTCTAATATATGGTAGCGTCAGAATGACTGTGCAGCTTATATTGGCAGGGCTGGTTCTTACATATATATTTAAAAATCCACATCCAGTGTTTGTGATTATGTATATTATAGGTATGGTAGCATTCTCTATTCAAAGAGTGCTGACAAGAGCTAAGGATCTTAATAAACGATTTAAGGTTGCAGTATCTTTATCCATGGCCTTTTCAGGTGTAGCAATACTTATATATTTTATCTATATAGTTGTAGGTGAGAGCTTATTTAATCCTCAATATACTATTCCAATCGCAGGGATGCTTATAGGTAATTCTATGACTGGAGTAACATTGGGGTTGAAGACATTTACGGATAGTATTAAGAGTCAAAGAATTAAGATTGATGCTTTACTTAATCTGGGTGCATCTCCTAGAGTGATACTTTTACCCTACGTGAATAATGCCCTGGAGACAGCGCTCCTTCCGACACTTAACTCTATGCTTGGAATGGGAATAATATCTCTTCCTGGTATGATGACTGGGCAGATATTATCAGGAACACTTCCGACTACAGCTATTATGTATCAAATAGCTATTATGATTGCAATATGTACAGCTGTATGTTTAACAGTGTTTTGTTCTTTGCATTTTGGATATAGGACTTTATATAATAAGAGGAATCAGATCGTGATGTAAATAAATCGGTGCCTGGCACCGTATACTTAATTATGTGTTGAAAAATGGACGTACAATTGATATACTATATAAGGACTTTACTTACAAGGCGAATATAATTAAAGGAGCAAATTATGAGTGATTATCAAAATAATGCACAAGAATATGAAGAAGAGCTAGACCTAAGAGAGTTAATTATGCTTTTGTGGAAAAAGAAAGTATTAATTATTAGTTTAACATTAATAGGTGCTATATTGGCGGGAATAGTTAGTGTGTTCTTTATATCTCCTGTATATGAAACAAGATTAAATATTGTAATAAGTATGCCAGAAACTTATGTAACTCAATATGGAGAATATAAGATGCCGATTACATCTAATAAGCAATATATTGATTTTATAACGAGTAGAAGTGTTCTAATGAATACTGCCAATGAGATGGATTATAACCTAGAAGAAGTATCTGTGAACAGTATGAGGGAGAGAATAACTATTGATAATGCCTCAACCAATGCTAACATCGTACAGAATAATTTTATTGTTACAGTGAGGGCAGATAATCCTGAGGAATCATTACAATTAGCAGAAACTCTATATAAGAACTATATTGGATATATGGATGTTATGATCAGAGAAAGAGCATTAGCTTACTTTTATGATGCTTATAAAGTAAAAGTACAGATAGCACAGGATACATTAGATAAATCAAATGAGATAATAGAGAAGAATGAGCTCTTATTAGCAGAAACACCACAGGTTATCGATCAGAATGAACTAAGCCAGAAGGTGAAACCTAGCGGCAATGATTACATTGTGATTGAGAATGTGATTAATCCTACATATACTAATATTGAAGCGGTTATTGTTGCCAATAAGCAAACGATCATATCTACAGAGAGTGAGTTGAATAAATATAACCAAGCTCTAGAGGAACTTGAGATCGAGACGAGCGCAATTAATAAATACAAAGAATCTGGCCGAACAGTGGCTTTAGAATCTAGTTTAATCCAGGTTGTAGATACGAGTATATATCTGTCTTCTGAACCAACTATGCCTAAGACTAAAGTAAGTCCTAGCAATTCAATGAATGTTGCAATTGGTGGTGTACTTGGTGGAATGTTAAGTGTTATGATAGTTTT
>CAZAKD010000175.1:2968-4132 GCA_964485435.1 uncultured Lachnospiraceae bacterium | reverse complement strand
GCTTTATAATAATAACTTGCTCTTATATCTTCTTTTCCTTTTCCCTTTTCATAGATCGCCAGCTTTGACATGATTTTTATCTTGTTATTGTTAAGCATATATTCACCTCAGATACTTAAATGTTTAAATCCACACTTGTTTTCTATTATAACACAATGGTATATTAATTTCGAGAACTATTTTGATATTGTTCCAATTGCACCCAGTGGAATAAAAATGGGTGTAAAATATATAAATAAACCCCTTTTGCTAGATTTTTTGTCTAACAAAAGGGGTTCACTTTAAAAGTGTGCCATTCAAGTCCAAGGACAAAGCTTTCTTTCCATTAAATCAATTACTTCAAAAATGAGTATTCCCATAATACTCATTGCCATAATTCCAGCAAACATCTGGACATAATCAACCATAATCCAACAATTCATAATAAAGTAACCAATGCCGTAGGTGGTAGCATAGTTTTCACTGAAAAACAAGGTGGCAATACTAACACCTACACTTACTCTCATCCTTCAGCCATCTCCTTACCTCATTACATACATCGTAATAAGCTGGCTTCGAGCGGATTTCCTCATCACCAAAATACGGATTATCAATGATGTGCTTGATTGAAGCTTGCTTCATAACAATAATGGTCTGACCTAAAAAAACTGCCTCTTCAATACTATGGGTAACCAACACCATAGTAATCGGATTTTTCTTATATAGCTTTAAAAGCAGGTTTTGAATATACTCTCTTGTAATAGCATCAAGTGATGAAGATGCCTCATCCATCAATAGCAGATCTGGTTCTATAACAAGTGCTCTTGCTATAGCTACCCTCTGCTTCTGCCCACCAGAAATCCAAGCAGGATATTTATTCTTATGCTCAAGAATTCCCAGCTCTTCTAGAATAGCAGAAACCTTTTGGTCAACTATGGTTTTATCATACTTTCTTGCCTCAAGACCAAGGGATATATTCTCCCAAGCTGTCTTCCATGGTAGAAGTCCTCCATTCTGTAGAATCACTCCAGTTTCCCTGCGAGTCGTCTCTTGCTCTACGCCATCTATAAAGACTTCTCCCACAGAGGGTGCAATAAGTCCTGCCATAGTGTAAAGGAGAGTTGTCTTACCACATCCCGAGGGGCCTATAATTGCACAGGTTTTGTTTTTCTGAATATCCAGGCT
>CAZAKD010000175.1:0-2898 GCA_964485435.1 uncultured Lachnospiraceae bacterium | reverse complement strand
ATTATCTAAAGCAGTGTCTTTACCATAGTTTACTCCAAGATTCCTAACATTTATCACTATTCTACAAACCTTCTTTCAACCAAATCATCTGCAGTAACCTTTAATTCTTTTCCTATTGTGTTAGAGGTCCATTCAATGATATTGTCTATATATTCATTATCTGGAATAGTCGCCCTTGAGTATTCAGGAATAATAATATTATCCTTAACTTCAGGATTTAGATTTGGAATCTTCTCCATAATAATGTCTGTCCCTAATTGAGGATCCTTATTTATCTCATCAACAGCTTTGTTATATGCTTCATGAAACAGTTTTATTGCTTCCTCTTTTTCAGACAAAGACTTCCCTGTGAATACAATTACGTCGGGACAAAATCCTTCTTCTGGTTGATAAAGCTTCTTTTCTAATCCATTTAATTCTCCCATAGATGCCATGGGTTCCGGAAACAATCCCATATCTAGCTGGCCACTTCCAATGGCTGCCAACCTTGCAGGTATATCGTTGATATACACCTTTTCAATGGTATACTCATCTCCAAGCCATTCATCAATCAAGAAATTAGTAACGCTAACCTCCATCATTCCTACCTTAATATTCTCCTTATTATCGGCTCCTTCTTTCAATAACACTGGAAATACTCCATTTGTCATAGTAGTTGCTTTTATATCAAATCCACCATCTACATTTGCTGCAACTGCTATTAAGTCTGTTATTGCTCCATCTATGGTCTGTGTCTGAAGAGCACTCTGCCTATCCTGAGCATTATTGAAAATCTGCACTTCCACCTCTAAATCAAGGTCTTCGAAATATCCGTTTTTTTCTGCTAGTAAAATCGGTGCAGAATCTACTGCAGGCATAAGTCCTATCTTTAATGATAAATCTTCAGAATTGCTTTTCTTTGAACCACAACCAGTTGCCCCGATAGCGGTTACTATTAGTGTAGCCAGCATTAAAATTTTTTTATTCTTCATGTTACTCTCCCTTTATGATGTCATTGCCTAAATTTAAGTTGAATGTGATATTCCACTTTAGACTAATATAATTATAATCAAAGTATATTAATATACTAGTCTATATTTATTTAATTTTGCTTTTACCCCGTTCAAGACTCCTCTATCACATCTACTAGTTTTTCCCCTTTATAATACAGCTTTAATGCAAATGGATGATGAATATCATCTTCTAGTAATCTCTGTAGAAATACCTTATCCCCTTCCCATAGATTCAAGTTTAGAACATCAGATTTATCAATCCATGCCAGTTCTCCCTCATTGCATTCCGTTAACTCTCCTGTGTATTCAGTGGCCGTATATAGATGCATTATCTCATTATCCCAGATATCTGAATAGAAATAGATCTTTGCTCTATATTGATATTCTGTCAGTACAAGTCCCGTTTCTTCCATTACTTCTCTAAGTAGACATTTTTCTATAGATTCACGTTTTTTAAGTTTGCCTCCAACGCCAATCCATTTTCCCTTATTAGGGTCCTTATTCTTTTTTATTCTATGAAGCATGAGATACTTATTGTCTTTCTCTATATAGCAAAGAGTTGTTTCTTTCGTAATCTTGTCATCTGTAAGATCATAACTCTCCTCAATCATCCTGATAACATCTTTATCAGGAATTGTTCCATCAAGTATAATAGAATTCCAGTGTTCTTTGTTCTGATGGTATCCAGGTATCACAGATTTATATGCTCTACGCCAGAAGTCTCTCCATTCTGGATCACATTTTACATTAATCCAGATATGACCTTCTCGCTCATATATCCATGCAAATGCTTTTTTATTCTTTTTATGGCGCATTAAAGTCCAGTTCTCATCACGAAATGGATAGTCTTCGTATACATTCTTTAGTTTCATACAAAATGCAATTATTTCTGCTCGTTCTTTCAATATAAACACCTACTTTGTTATTAAAATAGTGTACCATTTGAATTGTATCATATTGTTCTGTTCACTATTGAATCTGTCCCTGTAACTCCTTCAATTTTTCTTTTGGACTAATTCCTTTTTCTTTACAATACTGTAACATCCACCTTTTATCTAATTCCTGGTATGGATCCCGCCAAAATCTTCTTATAAACTTTACTAATTGGCTTTTGAACGACCATTTAAGATTAGAAGCCTCATTTATAATTTCGAAAATAGATATTGCACCCATAGCAGTTTCCTCACCCGCCAAAAATTGCAATATTATAATATCAGCAAATGTTAGCGGCATAACATCATAATCCACAAACTGTAATAAAGACATGTATGGTCCACCTTGTTTTATATCGTCTGTTACTAAGGAATATGCACCTAGAGTTTGTGCGAGTGATATTGCATACACTTCACCCATATCTCCTGGATTATAAGCAAGTTTGTTATCTTTGACATGCTCGTCAAAGATTCTGAGTACACCTTGCTCTAGTAATTTTTCTCTAGTATAAACCTCAATTTTTCCTGAGTTTATATCATAATTAATTTTTTCAAGTACATCTTTCCCATGATTTTCAAGCTCAATATATTTTATCTGTTCATATATGAAAACTCCATCTCTAAAGAAATCAAATAATAGATGTTCTTGATTGGCTCGGTACAGATGGATCATCACATTCGTATCTAGTGATGCTTTCACTCTTCTATACCTCCTATAAGCTCATCTAAGTCAGATTTTTCATCTGTTTTCGGAGTAATTAATTTATCACCAATATCTTCTGTTGTAAGGTGATAAGCTTCAAGTACTTTTTCGAGAGTTTCCATTGGTATTGCATTGTGATTATAATTATAAATTACATAATCCAGGTACTCATATGGCAATTTTATTTCATTACTTACTTCATTTAACCTGCTATTTCCTCCAATTACTTTTAGCAGGTTGCCAACGCGCATTATGTTCTTTTCACTGTCTA
>CAZAKD010000174.1:853-4144 GCA_964485435.1 uncultured Lachnospiraceae bacterium | reverse complement strand
TCTTAATATTCTATAATTTTAATTGTATCAATTACAACTGGAGTAGTTGGCATATTATTCTCATCTGTTTCTACTGCCGCTATCTTATCAAGAACATCATACCCAGATATCATTTGGCCAAATACTGTGTGGGCATTATGAAGCCATGGTGTACCACCAAGTTTTATATAATTGGCCTTTGCTTCCTCTTCAAATGTACCGTAGTCTTTCTCTAGTTGGTCTAGCATATCTTCGTTCATAGATTTTAATTGAACAATGAAAAATTGACTACCATTGGTATTCGGCCCTGAATTAGCCATACATAGAGCACCACGATATGGATATAACTTATCTGTGAACTCATCTTCAAATGATTCACCCCATATACTCTCACCACCGATGCCTACCCCTTCTGGATCCCCACCTTGAATCATAAATTCATTCATAACTCTATGGAAAGTCAAACCATCATAATATCCATCTTTTGAATGGGTAATAAAGTTTTCTACAGCTTTTGGTGCTTCGTCTTCAAAAAAACGAACAACAATTGTACCGTAATCTTTAACTACTATTTCTGCAACGGTATCACCTTTATCTGGTTCCTCGAATTGATAGCCAGTTCCACCGATTTCTTCCTTAATAACCTCACTACTTGTATCTTTCTTTGCACTACATCCAACTAAAAGTGATGAAATAGTGATGAAAGATAATAATTTAATTATTTGTTTCTTCATTCTGAGTCCTCCAATTGTCATAATGAAATAATCTTAACACAGTAATTTTTTGTTTGCAATACTATGAATATCTATTTTCTACAAAAATTAAGGATAAAACAAAAAGTTTTATCCTTAATTTTTAAAATGGAGATGACGGGAGTCGAACCCGTGTCCAAAACCCCTCATCAAAGCTTTCTACATGTTTATCTTATTTTCCTTACCACTCTGATGTCAAAATAAGCAAACCTATCATTGTGGACTGTATAGGATTTTCGTCAAGCCTGTATAACAGTTTTTACAGACTTGCTTATCTACTTTAGTTTGCCCTTATGTTTTAGTAGTAGAAGACGTTTCATAAGAGTTTAACCAGATTACTCTGGCAGTAGACTTAGGCTGCTACTAAAGCGCTATTATTGTTGTTAATTATTTTTGTGAGAACTTTTTAAGTAGTTTCCTCAGCTACTACATGCTGACACTTTGAATATAAAGCCCTGTCGAAACCTTTACATCCCCTAAAGGTTTTATTTCACACTTATCATAAAGGGATATTATGCTTTTGTCAAGGTTATCATAAATATTTAATAAAGATTTTTTATTTTAAAATCTTTCTCAGCTTCTCTTCTTTGATCTTTTTTCGCAATATCTTGACGTTTGTCATAAAGCTTTTTGCCTCGAGCCAATCCAATCTCTACTTTTACCAAACTTCCTTTAAAATAGACTTGAAGTGGAACGATTGTATATCCTTTTTGAGCTATTTGGCCCATTATTTTATTAATTTCAGATTTATGAAGTAATAATTTTCTTACTCGTAGGGGATCTTTATTAAATATATTCCCTTGTTCATATGGGCTAATATGCATATTATAAATGAATAATTCACCCTTATCAGAACGAATAAACGATTCTTTTACACTACATTTCCCCATGCGCATTGATTTCACTTCTGTACCATGTAATGCAATTCCAGCTTCAAAAGTTTCCTCTATAAAAAAATCAAACCTTGCCTTCTTATTATTTGCAATTAATTTAATACTATCCTTCGCCATTATTAATCCTCCATATCAACCAATCCAAAATCAATGGTTCTTTGTAGCTTATCTACGGCTAGCACTTTAACTTTAGCCTTTTCTCCTAGCTTATAAGTTTTTCTTGTATGCTCACCTATCATAATATATCGTTCTTCATCATATACGTAAAAGTCATCTTCCATATCAGCAACTCGAATCATACCTTCAACAGTATTCGGTAGCTCAACATACATCCCCCAAGATGTAATTCCAGATATTACGCCTTCAAATGTTTCTCCAATATATTGTTTCATATATTCTATCTTTTTAAGTTTTTCAACCTCACGTTCCGCTTCTTCTGCACGTCTTTCTGTTGTACTTGATTGTCTAGCTACTTCAAGAAGTAATCTGTCATAATGAACTACTCTTTTGTCTGAGATACCACCTCTTAGGTTCTCTTTTATAATTCTATGAATCTGTAGATCTGGATACCTTCGTATAGGCGAAGTAAAGTGGCAATAGTATTTTGTAGATAATCCAAAATGCCCATCACAAGTTACAGTATATCTAGCTTGTTTCATTGCTCTTAAAGTAAGCCTACTTATCAATGGTTCTTCTGGTGTATCTTCAATTTTAATAAGCAATTTTTGAAGTTCTTTTGGATGTATGTCTTCCTGTCCAACCTTTAATGTATATCCAAAATTATTAATAAATATTCCTAGTTTTTCAATCTTCTCTGGATCAGGGTAATCATGAGAACGGTACACAAATGGTAACTCCTGCCAGAAAAAGTCTTCTGCGATTGTTTCATTGGCAATTAGCATAAAATCCTCAATAATCTTTGTAGCCTTATTTCTCATATACGGTTTTATATCTAATACTTTTCCATCCTTGTCCAACTCAATTTTACTCTCTGGAAAATCAAAATCAATAGAACCCCTATATTTTCTCTTTTTACGAAGCAATTCAGCCAATTCAAGCATTAACTCAAACATAGGAATTAATGGTTCATATCTTTTTCTTTCCTCTTCATCTTTATCTTCGAGAATTTTACCAACACTAGTATAACTCATTCTTTCATCTACATTAAGCACTGTCTCTGCAATTCTATGACCTATTACGTTACCTTTGGAGTTAATATCCATAAAGCAACTTAAGGCTAACCTGTCTGCACCTGCGTTTAACGAACAGATTCCATTTGATAATTTGTGAGGTATCATTGGAATCACTCTATCTACAAGGTATACACTGGTTCCTCTATTCAACGCTTCAACATCCAATGGGGAGCCTTCTGTTACATAATTAGTTACATCAGCTATATGAACACCCAACGTGTAGATATCACCTTTTTTTGATATTGTAATTGCATCATCAAGGTCCTTTGCATCTTCACCATCAATAGTAACTGTTGGTAGATTACGAATATCCAATCTTCCTGCCATATCCTTGGATGTTACTTCTTCAGGAATATTCTCAATTTGTCTTAATACCTCTTCAGGATATTCCATAGGAAGGTTTTTATCTATAATAATAGACATAATATCAACACCAGGATCATTCATATGTCCTAATATCTGAATTATCTTTCC
>CAZAKD010000174.1:0-843 GCA_964485435.1 uncultured Lachnospiraceae bacterium | reverse complement strand
CGAAATTCGTAATTTGCACTACAACCTTATGACCATTCACTGCACCTTTGGTTCTTTCTTTAGATATAAATATATCCCTACCGAACTTTTGATCATCTGGGACTACAAAACCAAAGTTCGTACTTTTTTGAAAAGTACCAACGATTATTTCTTTATTTCTCTCTAAAACTGCTAAAATTTCACCTTCTCTACGTTTTCCTGTAGGAGCATCACTGATTTTCACCTGAACAGTATCACCATTTAATGCGCCTTTCGTAGCGATAGATGGAATAAATATATCTGATTCTTGCCCCTCAATCATTACAAATCCAAAACCTCTTTGTGTTCCTGAGAATTCCCCAACCTTAATATTCTCCGATGATATAGAATATTTGCCTTTTGTATCCACTATTATTTGTCCCTCTTTTACAAGAGTATCAAGGATTATACGAAGTTCATCTTTTTCTTTTCGAGGTACTTGAAGAATTGTTGCTATCTCTTTAAATTTTAATGGTTTATACTCTTTTTGATTTATAAAGTCAAAAATCAATTGTTTTCTTCTATCTTGTGCTGAATCGTTCACGTTTACGTTTTCTTTATCCATACTATATTTCCTTTCACAAATCTAACTTACTCTTATTATAATCTATTATCCCCAAAATATATATTCTTAATTGCATCTTAATATATTTCACTCTATTATTAAAAAAGCACCCTACTCTTCCAGGGTGCCTTGATTATCTTACCAATTTAGATTAAGTATTATTGAAAATAAAATAAATGCTACAGCAAGTGCTTTTGTACCTTTCTCAAGGTTACCTTCCATAGAACGTGCTTTATTCTTTCCCCAATAGGACTCTGCCG
>CAZAKD010000173.1:0-4163 GCA_964485435.1 uncultured Lachnospiraceae bacterium | reverse complement strand
TAATAAAGATTCATCAGTCATGGCCAGGTTTTCCATCCATATTTCCTGTTCTTGCTCTATACCAAAGTCTACACATCCATCATGAAATCTCTTTTTCATATCTGATATAAGTGCCTTAGAGTTCGTTCCATCTAGATCCATTTTATTCACAAAAATAAAGGTAGGTATCTGATATTCTTTCAAGAGTTTCCATAACGTCTCTGTATGACCCTGAATACCATCACTACCACTAATAATTAATATTGCATAATCAAGAACCTGCAACGTTCTCTCCATCTCAGCTGAAAAATCCACATGGCCAGGAGTATCTAACAGCGTTATCTCCAAGTCTTTTAATAAAAAAACTGCTTGCTTTGAAAAGATAGTAATACCCCGATCACGTTCTAAGTTATGAGTATCTAGAAATGCATTCTTATGATCTACTCTTCCAATTTTTCGAATACTACCTGTTTTAAATAATATGCTTTCTGCAAGAGTTGTTTTCCCAGCGTCTACATGAGCTAATACACCAATTATTAACCTTCTCATTGCTTATCTCCTAACTAACATAAATGTTCTACATGTTTATGTGGTAGGTGTTCATGTTCAATATCTAATAAGAAAGCTATATGAATATGTATACCAAGTAATATATATAATAATGCTAAAACTACAACCGTTTGAAACCCTAGCATTTTAATAATCACAGTTGAGATAACACCACCTGCAAAGAAACTCATACTTGATGCTATATAAAACATCATTTTCCAAGCCTCTCCTTTATAACCACGCAAAACTGCCCCTAAGCAAAATGCTGCATCTGTAAGATACCCTGTTATATGAGTTGTCCTAACTTTAACCCCTCGAACTTTCAACCATGTTCCATTCTGCACTCCCATGCCTAATGCAAAAATAGCGAGTATTATGTTTTTATGATGTGTGATATATGTTATTATGATTACTAATCCAAAGAGAATTGGTAGGATTGAATAATACTTTTTAATGTTTGAATTTTGTTCATGAAATAAAAATCCTGAGATTGTTGAACCCGTAAAGAAAATAATTATAATAGAAAATATACTTGTAAATGTACTAAGTTCTCCCCTACCTAATGCCATAGCTGCATTACTTACATTTCCTGAGTAATGTGTAATCGTCATTCCAAATAACATTGCTGCACAGATATTAATCGCTCCAGCAAGAAATGTTAATCCACCAATCCAACTTATATAAAACAACTTACGTTTTGATATATTCATATGTGCCTCCAATTTAATTGCGTTTACCCTAACAGTTTTTAATTATATCACGACATCATAATCGTATCAATAGCCTTGTTTCGCATATACCAAACAAGGCTATTTCTCTATTTCTCATAGCTTTTTAATAATCTTAAGAAATGATTTGCTTCACGTATTGTATGGTCACCAAGTAAAGGAATAATAATTGATTTTATTTGGCAATTAAGGATACCTTCTGTTCCCGCCATTTTAAAATCGCGAATCTGTCTTGTTGCTTGTAGACTATCCATAGTTACTTGAGAAGATGGCATTGTATTATCCATTGCTGCTTTTGCTTCTTCCGCTAATTCATCAAATTCTTCACCAAAATTTTCTGCTTTCATGATTAAATCTTCTTCCGTAGGATCAAGCAATCCGCGGATAAATTTAGCATGCTCTGCCATGATTCTATTCCAGAACATCTCTTGTTCAAGGGCTTCTTTACGAAGATCAATCTTTTCATCACCTTGTAAGTATTTAACCATCTTCACATAAAGCTTAGCTTCACGCATAATATGATCAATTAAAAGTGGATAATTCATTGTAAACATCTTACATGCCAATACATTAGATAAAACTGCTGCTTTAAATCTAATCAATGCCTCAACTAATTCAATTACCCTTTCATTAATCTCATAAACTTTCTGTTCAAGCATTTGATTTGCTGTAAAATTATCACTTGCTGATAAGTTCATTTCTGCTTTTGTTAATTCATAGGGTATCTGAACTCCTGTAAAAAAGGAAGAAGCCATCTCAGCATTAATTGTATATTGTGTGAAAACTTCGCCAGAATGTAGAACTTCTGGACTTATAACTCCATTGGATATTGATACTACTTCCCACAATACTTTATCAAGTTCTCTACGAAACATGTCAGCTTGCTGTATAAAATTACTGTTTCTTGGTGTAAATCCAATTTGTAAGAAAAATGAATGTTCCTTCATAATTCTTCCAAAAAACAAATGCAGTTCTAATGAATGACGAACAAATTCTTTCTGAGAAAACATTATTATTTCTCCATTAATAAACTTTATTTTATAATATGCTTTATACTTATATCTGTGATGAAGTTCTCCAATATTTACTTCTTTGTTCCTTGGTCAATGAATCCGCAAATCCCTCTTTCATTTTCAGAAAAATATGAATATCCATTAATATCATATACAACACTGCTCGATTCTCAAATTCATCTCGAGATACTGGAAGAGAACTTTCTTTAAATTCTGAAAGTAGAGCATCCTCTTTATTTAAAAGACCTTTCGCATTCTGTGACTCTGAGAGATTGTCAGCGATATACCTTATAAAATCTGCCACATTCTTAGCTTGTGGAGTATGATTGGTGAGTGTTTTAATCTTCAAATAAGCTTCTTTCAGCACCTTATATTGTTGTTTCCTCATTTCCATATATTCAATATAGTAACGTGTTTCTTGAAAATAGGTATTATACATATTCGTGTATGCTTCCTTAATACCTATATTTATATGTTCTTTGAGTAACTCGAGGCAAGTTTCATCATATCCAGAATTATCTTCCTTTTCAAGTTGCTCTGCCATCTGTGATAGAATTATCCTTAGATCATCTTCTATAATCTGTTGCTTTTTCTTAATTCGCTTTATATTGCTTGGAATATATAGATTCAACAATATTCCTATGCTTATTCCTATAAGTAATAGCAATGCTTCGTTACGAATCATATCTAGAGACATACTTTTCTCTAATAAGTAATGAGTTGCTAGTACAGAGTTCATTGGTATTGCATCATTTATTTTTAGAAAATAGCAACCCCCTGCAAATAAGAGCAGAAATATTCCATATGCCATAGGATTATATGAAAAGACAGAGAATACAGTATATGCTATTATTGCAGCCATAATAAAAGCACCGATTCTTGATATTGCAATCAGTACTGTTTCTTTTTTGGTATCTTGTAATGTTAATAGAGTTATAATTCCTGCTGATACAGCATATTCAAGTCCTATTCCATATGCAATTACCATTGCAATAGTACACCCAATGGCAATTTTAATTACTTTCGTATATTGGTTCAAATTATCACGTCCTTTATCGTTTATTGCCCAAATATTGATACTTCTTGCCTATCTAAAATAAAAGCATTATTATCCCATCGTAAAGTGTTTTGTACATATCCTAAAGAATCTGCGTTATATCTTCCAGCTATTTTCTGAAATGCTAATAATTCAAATACTTTATTGTAATCAAAATCTATTGGATATAATCCACTCATAGGATTAACCCAACCTTCAATAGGCTCAAGTAGATCGCCACTTTCATCATATATTTCCCTGAGGTAATCAACATCTCTAAGGGATATATCAATAAGGTATATCATCTCATTATTATTGCTTATTACTGCAACCTTATAATTATCTTTATAATTCACGCTGTATTTGTACTGATTATTATACACCTCCGAGTCAAATAGCAAATTTACACTATTGTGAACGAAGGAGTATATATAATAATTATAGATTCCTCCACTACCACCTGTGGCAATGCTGATTAATATATCATCAATTCCGTCTCCAGTAAAATCTCCTAAGAATAGTTGAGGATCATATCCTATGTTTTCTTTAATGGGTATATTATAATAAACACCTGTTGCCCCATCTTGAATTACTAGCCTAATATTTTGAGTTAGTGGTGAATCTAATGATTGAAACCCAATCAGATATATATTATCAATTATTTTATCTCCATTTACATCTCCATTTGTACGAGAAAGAATCGAACCATTCTTATAAGAATTATTATATATCATAATTGACCTTTTCAAATTGCTTTTATTATAAGTATATTATGCTTATGTGTAGAATCTTGTTAAAATTATCTTATTATGTCTTGTAAGATATTTCTCTACATCATCATATAGTCCTGATTGATTT
>CAZAKD010000172.1:0-4232 GCA_964485435.1 uncultured Lachnospiraceae bacterium | reverse complement strand
ATATATATCTTAGCACCTGGATTCCTTCTAAGAAAATCTTCATAACTCTCATAAATAGTTATGTCAAGCTTATCCCAATAATCTAATCCTGCTCTTTTTAATTCTTTTTCACTTAACCGAAACCCCAACGGTTCAATTAGATGTAGCTTGGACTGTGTTGCAACACAAGTTCTTCCAATGTTCCCTGTATTTGCTGGTATCTCTGGTTCATGTAATACAATATTCATTGTTATATCTCCTAGGTGAATCATTGACCTTTTATTGCAATGTTAATCTCAATCGTTTTATCATCTTCATACATTAATGGCACACATATATTCGAAGTAAAGTTATTGGTAAAGGACATCTTACCTGTTGCAAGTGTTGGTGGTGTAATATCAATTCCAATTCCTCTTGTGGAAAATACTGTTGCTGTATTTCCAAGAATCATGTTACCCAATTCACATATTGCACTCTGTGCCAAGTCATCTAATTGAGACACTGGCATCATAATCATCTTCGAAACTATATCACAGGCTATCTCTTTCTTAAAGGCAATCATTACCTGCCCTCGCATCTCACCAGTTACACCAATAATAATAACTAAAGAATCTTCATCGAACTTTGTAGTCTTTATATATGGCTTACCTAACTTTGCGTCCACCATACACATATCTTTCAGTATCTTTGTTGCTGCTATCAAAAATGGATTGATAAAATCTGCGCTCATATCTGCCATTCGTATTCCCCCTAACACATATTAGGACTATAGTACCATAAAATATATAATGATTCAACAAAATACTCTTATATATTTTATTTTTTTTTGTCTACAAATCTTGTTATTCTTTCAATTGCAATCTTAAGATTTTCTATGGAATATGCATAAGATATCCTTAAGAATCCCTCACCACATTCTCCAAAAGCTGTGCCAGGAACAACTGCTACCTTTTCTTCTTTTAACAGCTCTGTTGCGAACTCATCAGAAGTCATTCCCAGACTTTTTATACTTGGAAATACATAGAAAGCCCCAAATGGTTCAAAACAAGAAAGACCCATCTCACGAAATGCATTTACAAGGTATCTTCTCCGTCCATCATATGCTTTTCTCATCATATCCACATCAGGATCACCGTTGCGCAGTGCTTCCACAGCTGCATATTGGCTAGTAGTAGGAGCACACATAATAGCAAATTGATGAATCTTTGTCATCTGTTCTATAATAGCCTTGGGACCTGCCGCATAACCAAGCCTCCAGCCTGTCATAGCATAGGACTTAGAGAAACCATTAATTACAATTGTTCTCTCTTTCATTCCTTCAAAAGAAGCTATGGATACATGATTACCATTATAATTTAATTCTGAATAGATCTCGTCAGAGAGAACATAAAGATCCTTTTCAATAATAACATCTACGATGTCAGCCAAATCATTATAATCCATAATAGCTCCTGTTGGATTATTAGGAAAAGGCATAATTAGTATCTTTGTTTTATCTGTTATGGAATCTAGCAATTCTTGTCGTGTTAATTTAAATTCATTTTCTTCTTTTAATTCTATTACCACAGGAGTTCCATTGGCCAATGTTACACAAGGGTGATAGGATACATAACTTGGTTGAGGAATTAAAACCTCATCTCCATAATCAAGCATCGCTCTTAAAGCAATATCTATTGCTTCACTACCACCTATAGTCACTATTGTTTCTGTAAGTGGCTCATATTTTAATTCATATCTACGATAGAGATAATTACAGATCTCTTCTCTAAGTTCCTTTAGGCCTGAGTTAGATGTATAAAAGGTCCTTCCCTTTTCTAAGGAATAGATTCCTTCTTCTCTGATATGCCAAGGGGTATCGAAATCAGGCTCTCCCACCCCTAGTGATATTGCGTCTTTCATCTCACTTACAATATCAAAGAACTTACGAATACCAGATGGCTCTATTTCAACAATTCTTTTTGATAATGGGTCTCTCAAGGTGTAATCAACATCCTTTCATCCTTAGATTCTTGAACAAGAGGCATACCATGTTCCTTGTATTTCTTTAAAACGAAATGAGTTGCTGTACTAAGCACAGAATCCATGGTAGCTAATTTGCTAGATACGAAGGTTGCCACTTCCTTCATTGTCTTTCCTTCAATAATTACCGTAAGATCAAATCCACCTGACATTAGATATACTGCTTCTACTTGATCAAATCGATAGATTCTTTCCGCTATTTTATCAAACCCCAACCCTCTTTGAGGAGTTACCTTAACCTCAATAAGAGCAGTTACTTTCTCCGCATCTGTTTTGTCCCAATTAATAAGCGTTGGATAGCCACATATTACTTGTTCCTTTTCCATAGAATTAATCTCATGCTCAACAACTTCTTGGCTAGTTCCTAACATAATTGCCAAATCAATAGGGTTCAACTTACTGTTCTTATCTAGTACTTCTAATATCTTCCCTCTCATATAACTAACCTCCCATTACTTTATATAATTCATCTGATTTTGGTGGTTCTAGGTATCTCTTCTCATCCTCATTGTGAATAATACGTTCCTTTCCAGCAGTTGCACTGCCGATAATCGTCGCAGTTATTCCTTCTGCAGATAAAGCTTCTACAAGATCATTACCCTTATTCGTTGATATTAAGAGGCATCCACTTGAGATTAATAGGTACGGATTCAGATCATAGAATTCGCATATCTCCACAGTTTCTTGTTTCATTGAGATCTTCTTAAGATCAATATTCAATCCAACATTGGAGGCTTCTGCTATCTCCCAAAGTGCACCAAATATACCGCCTTCTGTAACATCATGCATAGAAGTAGCTCCCATACCCTTTGCTATTCTAGCCTCCGGAACAATAGATAGATATTGCTTCAATGCAACGGCTCCATCTATAAATTCTTTTGTATACTTGGTAAGCAGTTCTGAATATTTATCTTGAGCAATAATTGTTGTTCCTTCTAAACCAGCCCATTTCGTCATAACAATCTCGTCTCCTGGTTTGATACCAGAAGTTGTAATAATATCAGATTTTTTAATCTTGCCAACGCCTGTTATAGTAACAATAGGTTGATTCACAGCTGCAGTTACCTCTGTATGTCCTCCCAATACCTCAACATCAAGCATTCCACAAGTATTCTCAATATCTTGCATCATTTCCCTTAAGTCTGACTCTCTCGCACCCTCTGGTAACAATATACTTAACATAACGCCAATCATATCTGCTCCGCTAGATGCGATGTCGTTAGAGGTAATGTGCACTGCTAAAGAACCTATATCCTGTGTCGCTCCTGTAATGGGATCTGTTGACATTACAAAGGCTTCGTCAGGTTGTAACTCAATAATTGAACAGTCTTTTCCTACTCCTGGCCTCACTAATACTTCTTGTCGTCTATGTTTTATTTGTTTAAATACCGATCTTTTTAGTACCACTTCTGGTATCTTACCAATCTTCATGTTCTTGCCTCTATTCTATGATATCAAGCTACAATCACCTATACTTCATCCTCTGAAACACTGTCAATTGGCTCTTCTATTGGTTCTTCAATGTCATCTATAGGTTCACCCAAATCTGATTCATCTTTTGGAGACTTCGGTTTCTTTGGATTCCTCGGAGTCTTATTATTCTGATCCTTTTCATCTAGATCAATAGTTTCTTCAGTTTCTTCTTTCGTACCTACAGTAACATAAGCAGGTGTCGCCGCATAACTACTAGAATTAATTAATACACGGCTCACTTCCTTACCATCTTCATATATTACTTTATATAATTTTGCTTTCATACCAGTATGAGAAGATTGAGTTACCTTGCGATATGTTGTAGGCTGTGTCGGATCCTCTGTAACCACTTCTTTTGGCGCAGGGATTGTATCAACAACTTCTGAAACAAACTCTACTTTTCTACTTTCTGTATCTCTTGTTTCTTCACCATATATATTAAAATAAAGTGTTCTTCCAACAGTATATCCTTGGATATAAATTGGTGTAGATAGATTGTTTTTAAACTTAAGATCTTTATAAGTACCTGCAATTGCTGCGTCCATAGCAGGTTTTACATAAGATACTGACATAGAATGAGCAGACCGTTCAACGATTTCAAGCTCTGCACGTAATACCGCATTATATAAAGTAGAGGATACTTGGCATATTCCTCCACCAACACTATCGATTACCATTCCTTGTGAGTAAGCACCAGCTGTTGAATAACCATTTGCAATTGTAAATGGACTTAGATATTCGTATGCTGAAAAAACTTCTCC
>CAZAKD010000171.1:0-4239 GCA_964485435.1 uncultured Lachnospiraceae bacterium | reverse complement strand
AGGAGTTTTTGCATGTGTCGGCACTTAGGCTCTGTCCTTTAGAGCCTTAGTACCGTTACACAATGCAACTAAGCGAAAGCGCCTCCTTATCAGAAGCATTTACTCGGGCCATCGTTCCGTCACTTAGTATAAAGTCTTGCTATTTTAAAAGGAAACAGTTATGATAATAAAAAATGATGGAGGTAGTGATGAGAAATATTAAATTAGTGATTGAGTATGATGGAACAAGGTATGATGGTTGGCAAAAACAAGTTGCATATCCCAATCGTAATACCATACAAGGTAAAATAGAAGATGTATTAAGCAAGATGGAAGGCGAAACAATCACACTAATCGGTGCAGCTCGTACAGAACCCGGTGTCCATAGTCTTAGTCAAATTGCCAACTTTAATACCAACTCAGATATGAAACTCTACGAGATAAAACACTATCTTAATCGGTTCTTACCAAGAGATATTGCAGTAATAGAGGTTTCTGAGGTAGCAGATCGATTCCATAGTAGTTTCAATGCAAAATCTTTTGAATATGAATATCGAATCGGACTTGGAGAGGTACCTTCTGTGTTTGCTCGTAATTATTCTTATTATTCCTTTCATGCTTTAGATGTTAGTAAGATGAGAAAAGCAGCAAGTAACCTGATTGGCAAACATGATTTTAAGACCTTTTCAGACAATAAAAGAATGAAGAAATCCACGGAACGTGAACTTTTTTCAATAGATATCTACAATGATATTAAAGAATTAACCATAACCATAAAAGGAGATGATTTTTGGCCTAATATGGTTCGTATCATAGTCGGCACACTAATGGAAGTCGGATTAGGCCGTATCTCTCCTGAACAAATTAATACTATACTAGAGAGCAAAGACCGAGAACAAGCCGGTCCCACTGCTGAGGCCAAGGGCCTTTTCCTTGTTGATGTAGGTTATGAATAATAGTTATATTTTGTCTTCTTTCTCATATACTTATCTAGGACTGCTTTTATCTGAATTAAGCTTCACTTGATCTCTTAGTCCGAGAAAGGAGTATACTCAATGAATTGGCATCATTTAACCATTAGAGATACAGTCAAACAATTATCATCAAACATAGATAAAGGATTATCCACAGGGGAAGCAGAAAAACGTCAACACAAATACGGAAAGAATGTTTTAGCGAACCACAAAAGAATAAATCCAATTATTATGTTTTTTCAACAATTTCAAGACTTTATGATCATTACACTGATTGTTGCTGCTTTCATCTCATTTCTAGTTTCACTCTTAAAAGGTGAAGTTGATTACATTGATCCAATTATTATCTTTTTAATTATAATACTGAATGCACTTTTAGGCACCATTCAAGAAAATAAGGCTGAAAAATCCTTAGAAGCTCTAAAGAAAATGTCTTCACCCACTGCAAAGGTACTGCGAAATGGTGTTGTTTCTATCATAGATTCTAAGGAATTGGTCCCTGGGGATATCATATATTTAGAGGCTGGACATTATGTTCCCGCTGATGCTAGGTTAATTCAGTCTGTGAATCTAAAAGTAGAAGAATCTGCACTTACTGGGGAATCTTTACCTGTTGAGAAAGATGCCGCTAGTACCTTAGAAGAATCTACTCCTCTCTCAGAAAGAATTAATTTTGTTATGGCTACAACCATTGTAACCTATGGACGTGGAATAGGAATTGTTACTCATATTGGAATGGATACTCAAGTTGGCCATATAGCCAAATTAATTATGAATGATATAGCACCAGAGACACCTTTACAGAAGAAGCTAGGGAAAACTAGTAAATACTTGGGTGTCTCTGCTTTATGTATTTGTATTATTATCTTTATCATAGGCATTATGAATCATATGCCAGTCTTTGATATGTTTATGACTTCGGTAAGTTTAGCTGTTGCAGCGATTCCAGAAGGCCTTCCTGCTATTGTCACTATTATGCTTTCACTTGGTGTACAAAGAATGGCAAAAAAGAATGCCGTAATTCGAAAGCTTCCTGCTGTTGAAACCTTAGGAAGTGCTACCATTATATGCTCAGATAAAACAGGTACACTGACGATGAATAAAATGACTGTAACTGAGCTTAACTCTATCCATGGTCAAGAACCACAGGACGGTTTCTTTGGAAAATTAATCTTATCCCTAGCTGCTCTTTGCAATGATTCTACCTTACATAAAAGTAAAAAGGGGATAATTACTTCAGGAGAACCTACTGAAACTGCCTTAACAATAGCAGCTTATGAATCTAATCTGTATAAACCCAAACTAGATATTACATATCAGCGTGTCTATGAGATACCATTTGATTCTAAACGTAAACTTATGACTACAGTTCATTCACAGATAGATTCTATGATACAACGAAGCTCAAGCTATCAATCTAAACCATATATTGTAATTACAAAGGGTGCTCCAGATATACTAATATTTCAATGTAATCAAGTCTATGAGGATGGCAAATTATCTCCTATGACAAGAATAAAAAGAGATGCCATACTAAAACTAAATCAGAATATAGCACATAAGGCCCTTAGGGTAATTGCTATCGCATATAAAGAGATTGATTCTATCCCTGCTCATGTATCTGGTAACAAAAATCCTTTAGAAGATAATCTTGTGTTTTTAGGCCTTATTGGTTGTTCTATGGGTATGGGTGGAACAGATGTGGCAAAGAATGCTTCCGATATGATATTAACAGATGATAACTTTGCTACCATTGTTGCAGCAATCAAAGAGGGGCGTGGAATCTACGATAATATTAAAAAATCTATACACTTTTTACTGTCTAGTAATATAGGAGAGATTATTACTATACTTATTGCCATTATATATGGACTTCCGTCTCCTTTACTACCTGTCCAGTTGCTTTGGGTGAATCTAGTAACTGATTCTTTGCCTGCAATTTCGTTGGGGATGGAACCACCTGATTCAGACATTATGAAGCGTAAACCAATCTCTTCTAAAAAAGGACTTTTTGCTGATGGGCTAGTATATAAGATTCTCTTTGAGGGTATCATGGTTGGTTCTTTGGCATTATGTGCTTTTGTAATAGGATTTCGTTTCTTTGATAAAATTAGTCCTACTTCCCTTCAAGAGCCACTCGTTGGGAGAACGATGGCATTCACTGTTTTGAGCCTTTCTCAGCTCTTTCATTCATTTAATATGAGAAGTGCTAAGTCAATTGCCAGAATTGGATTCTTTTCCAATCCTACACTTCTCCTCTCCTTTGGAATTTGTGCTTTTCTACAAGTAGCTGTTGTTATGTATCCACCATTATCCCTTATCTTTAAGGTCGTTCCGTTAAATGGAATACAATGGGGAATCGTAACATTGTTGTCTTTTCTACCTATTGTTTTTGTTGAACTTCAGAAAAATATCAACCATATTACCCATTGATAAAGACGAGATAAGGTTGTATACTAAAAGAACAAACAATTCAATAAACTTAAATACATCCTTATCATACAGGAGTTGATAAAATGCAAAACAATATACCAATGACTTCAGTTCCACTTATCCCTTATGAATTTACCGTTCCCTATGTAATTAATATATACGATAATCTACCTTATATTAGGGATATTGATCTCTGTAATCGCACGGGAATCACTTTACATAGTGGCAATATAATAAAAACATATCGTTATATGACTTCTAGTTCTTATGAAGTTGACCATAACAAAGAATAAAAATAGCAGAGCATGTCATGCTCTGCTATTTTTATTATCTAATATGTGGAAACGCTGCTCTACCTAGATAGATTGCTTCATCACCAAGTTCTTGCTCTATTCTTAATAATTGATTATATTTTGCAACACGATCACTTCTTGAAGGTGCTCCGGTCTTAATTTGACCAGCATTCACTGCTACTGCGATGTCTGCTAATGTAACATCTTCTGTTTCACCTGAACGATGTGAAACTACAGCTGTCCATTTGTTATTCTTTGCCATCTCTATAGATTCTAATGTCTCTGTCAATGAACCAATTTGATTGAATTTTATTAATACTGAGTTGGATATATCATCCTTGATTCCTCTTCTAATTCTTTCAGTGTTAGTAACGAATAAGTCGTCTCCAACAAGCTGTATCTTATGTCCAAGACGTTTTGTTAGTTCGCTCCAACCTTCCCAATCTTCTTCTGACAGACCATCTTCAATTGATATAATTGGATACTTCTCACATAAGTTCTCCCAGTATTCAATCATCTGTTCTACAGTCTTGTACTCTCCAGATTTCCAGAAAAGGTAT
>CAZAKD010000170.1:0-4297 GCA_964485435.1 uncultured Lachnospiraceae bacterium | reverse complement strand
TTCACCTTTCATTACTGTAACGCGAGCGAAAAAACCGTAGGTTTTTGAGCTCCTAATCTGTTTATTCATTAGATTAGTCCATGGAAGATATCTCATTTTATGTGATATGCTTTTTCTGTCACAATAAAATGAGATGGCTTACATGGATAAGTGCATCGGTTCAGCAAGCTGAACCTTTACGCGAGCGAGAAAATCGTAGATTTTCGAGCTCCTAATCTGTTAATATATTTATTCTGCGACCTAGACTTCCTTATAATCTCCGTCAACCACGTCATCACCATAGTCCTCATGACTAGGTTCCTGGCCATCTGCTCCTGACATATCAGGACCAGGGCCTTCTGCACCACCCTGCTCATAAAGTTTAGCAAATAATGCTTGAGCATCTGTCATAAGCTTTTCCTTGGCAGCTCTAATATCTTCGACTTCACCTTCGCTCATAACCTCAGGATTTGTCTTTTCAAGAAGCTCTTTCAAATGAGTAAGATCTGCTTCAACAGTTTCTTTTTCAGTATCACTGATCTTATCACCGACCTCACTTAAGGCCTTTTCTGTCTGGAATACCATTGAATCCGCTTCATTTCTAAGATCTATGGCTTCCTTACGCTTTTTATCCTCTGTCTCGAATTCAGCGGCTTCCTTAACAGCACGATCAATATCGTCATCAGAAAGATTAGAGCCAGCTGTTATGGTAATATGCTGTTCTCTGCCTGTTCCCATGTCTTTAGCAGATACATTAACTATACCGTTTGCATCTATATCAAATGTAACCTCAATCTGAGGAACACCTCTTCTTGCTGGTGGAATACCATCCAGACGGAATTGGCCTAGTGTCTTGTTGTCCTTAGCAAACTGTCTCTCACCTTGAACTACATGTATATCAACCGCTGTTTGATTATCAGCCGCTGTAGAGAATACCTGACTCTTCTTAGTAGGAATAGTTGTATTTCTCTCAATCAGCTTTGTTGCTACACCTCCAAGAGTTTCAATTGATAAGGAAAGCGGTGTTACATCAAGAAGAAGAATATCTCCTGCACCGGCATCTCCCGCCAGCTTACCACCCTGAATAGAAGCACCAAGTGCTACACATTCGTCGGGATTTAAGCTCTTGGAAGCTTCCTGACCTGTTAGCTGCTTAACCTTATCCTGAACTGCTGGAATACGAGTTGATCCGCCTACTAAAAGCACCTTCTTAAGCTCGGAAGCAGCTATACCTGCATCCTTTAAAGCATTCTGAACCGGTCCAACTGTTCTTTCTATAAAATCACTGGTCAGCTCGTCAAACTTAGCACGGGTGAGATTCATATCAAAGTGCTTAGGTCCGTCTGATGTTGCAGTGATGAAAGGAAGATTAATATTAGTTGTTGTAGCTGAAGACAACTCAATCTTTGCCTTCTCAGCAGCTTCACGTAATCTCTGCATAGCCATTTTATCGGTTGATAAGTCAACACCATCATTCTTCTTAAATTCATCAACCATGTATCTGGTTATTCTCTCGTCAAAATCATCACCACCAAGTCTATTGTCACCGGAGGTTGCTAGAACTTCAATTACTCCGTCACCTATCTCGATGATGGATACGTCAAATGTACCACCGCCCAGGTCATAAACCATAATTTTTTGCTCTTGCTCATTATCAAGTCCATATGCAAGTGCCGCTGCCGTAGGCTCATTGATAATTCTCTTTACATCAAGTCCAGCTATCTTACCAGCATCCTTTGTAGCTTGTCTTTGAGCATCATTAAAATAAGCAGGAACAGTAATAACTGCTTCTGTAATTTCTTCACCTAAATAACTTTCTGCATCTGTTTTTAATTTTTGTAAAATCATTGCAGAAATCTCTTGTGGAGAGAATTTTTTCTCATCAATTGAAACTTTAAAATCAGTTCCCATATGTCTTTTTATTGAAGAGATTGTTTTGTCTGAGTTAGTAACTGCCTGTCTTTTTGCAGGTTCACCAACTAGACGTTCTCCTGTCTTCGTAAATGCAACAACAGATGGTGTTGTTCTTGTTCCTTCAGTGTTAGAGATTATAACTGGTTTTCCACCTTCCATAACTGCAACACATGAATTGGTTGTTCCTAAATCAATACCTATTATTTTACCCATGATATATTCCTCCTAATGAAATCATTCACTCACATTGTTTTTATTAGTTTACTACCTTTACCATACTATGACGTACCACTGTATCACGATACGTATAGCCCTTTAGAAACTCGTCTGTAATGGTATTCTCACCAAAGTTATCGTCTTCTGCATGCATCACTGCATTGTGTAGATTTGGATCAAATTCTTTTCCTACTGCCTCAATTGCTTTTACTCCAGCTTCTTCAAGTGTAGTTAATAATTGTTTGTATATCTTTTCAATTCCTTGAGCAAAAGCACCTTCTTTTTCTTCCTCTGTAATCGTTCCTAAGCCTCTTTCAAAATTATCTACGACCGGAAGTATCTTCTCAACAATATCTTTTGCTCCCATTTCAAACATCTGAGACTTTTCTTTATCTGTTCGCTTTCTGAAGTTATCAAATTCAGCCATATTTCTAACTAATCTATCATTTAACTCTTCTATTTTTTCATCTCTTGGATCCTTTTTTTCTTTCTTTTCTTTTCCAAAGATGGACTTGTTT
The DNA here is from genome assembly GCA_964485435.1 of uncultured Lachnospiraceae bacterium. Classification (GTDB taxonomy): domain Bacteria; phylum Bacillota; class Clostridia; order Lachnospirales; family Lachnospiraceae; genus CAZAKD01. Next base: position 1,670 of record CAZAKD010000170.1, on the reverse strand, counting down.
GATTTTTCTTTCTTTGATTCCTTCCCAGATTCATTATCCACTTCAGGGGAATTATTGTCTTGATTCTGCTCTGAAGTCTCTTTTTGAGTATCTTTATTCTGTGTAACCTCTTCTTCTTGTTTCACTTGTTCCTCTAAATCTAACTTATCATCCTCTAACACTTCTTGAACCACCTTTCTTTCCTATTACTGCTGCCTACTAGGTCTTATTCTTGAATATGTCATCTAATTGTGCCATTAGAGATTGTAATGTGTGTACTACCTTTTCATAATCCATTCTCTTAGGACCTATGATCCCAACCTTACCATATACTCCTTCTTCAACTTCATAAGTAGCTGTAACTACGGAGCAATCTTGCATTGATTTTACAGGAGTCTCGTTCCCAATATATACCTGAATACCTCTACTTTCTTCATCTTCGATTCGGTTAGCTATTAAATTAGTTAACTGCTTCTTCTCTTCAAGTGTATACAAAAGTTCTGTAGCTCTATCATTATCACTTAATTCAGGATATTTTAAAATATTAGTTGCACCACTTGTATATACCGCTAAGCCCTCATCCTCAGATAAAGTTTTCCCAATCACTTCTAATACTTCACCTATTAGATTGGCATACTCTCCAGATTGTGTCTTAATATTGTGAATTGCTGCTAAACTAATCTCATGAACATTCATGCCTTGCAGATAACTATTCAATATAATATTCATTCTTAGTACAGCTTCTCTTGTTATCTCTTCACTAAGTGAGATAAATTCATTCTTTACTACATTACCTTCTAATACAATTACAACTAAAAGCTGTGATTCCCCTACTTCAGAAAGTTGTATAAATTTTATCTTTTGATTCTTATATTGAGGCCCAGTAACCAAGGTTGCATAGTTTGTATTCACTGCCAATAGTTTTGCCACCTGTTGTAGTAGCAATTCTATTTTGTCTGCTTTTTCAATCAGCATTTCTTTCATAGTGTCTACTTCTCGAACCTTGTCTTCCATTAGAGAATCTACATAGAATCGATATCCTTTATCCGAAGGGATTCTACCAGCAGAAGTGTATGGCTGAAGGATGTATCCTAATTCCTCCAAGTCTGACATCTCATTACGAATTGTGGCAGAACTAAGATTTAAGTCGGTATATTTTGAAATCGTTCTAGAACCAACAGGTTCCCCTGTCTCCAGATAATTACGAACTATAGCTTCTAATATCTTTCTCTTCCTATCATCTATATCCATCAGATCACTTCCTTTGGTTTTGTTAGCACTCTTTATCGAGGAGTGCTAACATCTTTACATATAAAATATCACTACCATTTTCGTTTGTCAAGATATAATTGAAATTTTTTTAAATTAATGACTTAGTTCCGGAACGATGAGGCGAGTATGTGTTTCTGAAATGGAGACGCTTTCGCTTAGTTGCTCTTCGTAGCGGTACATAAGGCTCTAAAGGACAGAGCCTAAGTGCCGACGAGAGCAAAAACTCCTATTTCAGTAACACATACTCGCCTCATCGTTCCTGGGCTACTGGTAGTTGTATTGTTGCATAGGAATCCCACATCTATTCAAAAATCTATTAACGTACTATTTATAGAATTATCTTTCTTAATCCTAGATTATCCATCTAGTTATTTCAATGATGATGATGATGAACTGACTAACAAACCCGTTTTAAATGC
>CAZAKD010000169.1:0-4305 GCA_964485435.1 uncultured Lachnospiraceae bacterium | reverse complement strand
GAAAATGTTCTTGATCAAGCTCTTGATTGCCATATTCATACGCCACTTTCTCACAGCCATTCACTGCTTCTATTGATTTCTGTGTAAATTTATTAATATTCATAATGACTCCTCCTAACTGAATATATTCTTGTTTTATATATCGCCTGTTCTATAACTACTATAACACTAAATTGGGATTAGTCAAGATGTTTTTTAAATGTTTTATTCAAAACCAAAATCATATTGTGCAATAACAAAAAAGGATCATTACTATTGATCCTTTTTCTTAACTTAATATTTACTTATTTGTATACCATCTGCTTATTTATAAAATACCTATAATATAATATAAAACTTAACGACGTAACCACCCAAGTTAGTGGATAACTAAACATTATTGTATTAATTCCCGGGAATATCGGCACTGTAATCTATAGTTTAAATATGTATAATTTCTTATTAAATCTACATAAATCTAACTATAATACCATACTCTTATTTAATTTAGCAATAAGTAATTTTATCTTTTGATTCACATATTCCTTTTCAATTGACTATTCACCTTTCTATGGATATAATTAAGAAAATTTCAATCAAACATTAGTAATCAATTCACATTGAAAAGGAGAACGCAATGATTATAACTACTACACCAAGTATAGAAGGAAAAGAGATCGTAGAATATCGAGGAATTGTATTCGGAGAGGTTGTTTCAGGAGTGGATTTTGTCAAAGATTTTGCTGCTGGCCTATCTAACTTCTTTGGAGGCCGCTCAGGATCTTACGAACAAGAACTTGTTACAGCAAGAGAAAATGCTCTAAGAGAATTGGAACAACGCGCTTATGCAATAGGTGCCAACGCTGTTGTTGGAGTTGACATTGATTATGAAGTATTAGGTGCAAATAATGGCATGTTAATGGTGACAGCATCTGGGACTGCAGTTGTATATAAATAATGAAAGGTGGCTTTATAATGAGTACACTGGAAATGAATCTGGATGATATTCATCAATTAACTCTAGTTGGGAAGGCATTGTCTTCCCCAACTAGAGTTGAGATACTACAATTATTATGTAATATGGAACTTAATATAAACGAAATAGCTGAAAAGCTTAATATTCCTCCTTCTTCAGCAGCTGTGAATATTAAAGTATTAGAGGAAGCTAAATTAATTCAAACTTCATTACAACCTGGTATTCGCGGTTCTATGAAACTATGCAAGAAAAACATTAACGAACTATTAGTTAGCTTGAATACCCTAGTTGATTATGAGGAAGATTCCATTACAATCCCTATGCCAATTGGTAATTATGTAGATTATAAAGTTTCTCCTCCTTGTGGACTTGTGAATGAAAAAGGGCCTATAGATGAAGAAGATGAACCAAGATGTTTCTATAATCCAAACCGAACTACTGCAAAGCTCTTATGGTTTGTAAATGGATATGTAGAATATCGTTTTCCTAACCATGTCTTAAAAGATAAAAAAGAGAAGGTGTTAGAACTATCTATGGAACTTTGTTCTGAGGACCATGATTACAATCTTTCACATCCTTCCGACATCACTGTGTGGATTAATGGCATTGAAGCTGGTACTTGGGCATGTCCATCTGACTTTGGTGGACGCAGAGGAAAACTTAATCCTGATTGGTGGCCAGATAAAAATACTCAATATGGAATTCTAAAGACTTGGAAACTAACTAAGGATTGTTCCTATCTAGATGAAGAGAAGACAAATTGTACTTCCATAGAAGAATTCCAACTTTCTAAAGAAGAGTATATCTCCGTTCGTATAGGAATCAAAGAAGATGCCAAACATATAGGTGGTGTTAATCTGTTCGGTGACTCTTTTGGTGATTACCCTCAGAATATTGAGATGAAGTTTATATTCTGATAAAGTAGCACTTAATATGTATATGTTAGCATCTTGTTTGTACTCATACTATTTTAATTTTTTAATATGTCATCTTTATATTTACTTTTATATCTATTGATTGTATAATTGGCTTAAACAAACATAAAGTTTGTTTTATAATATAAATCTTAGTTATATATGCATTTTATAACATATTAAACTTTTATTAGGAGGACCTTCTTTATGAAAAATAAATTGATAAAACAATTTGCTGATGTATATGGTTCCCAGGATGATACCATTGCATATTTTGCTCCTGGTAGAGTAAATCTCATTGGAGAACATACAGATTATAACGGTGGACATGTATTTCCATGCGCCCTTACCATCGGCACTTATGCTGTTGCTAGAAAGAACTCTGATCAGGTATTTCGTTTTTACTCTAAGAACTTTGAAGAACTCGGTGTAATTACTACTCAAATTACAGATTTAACTTATGAGAAAACAGATGATTGGGCTAACTATCCAAAAGGAGTTATATGGACTCTACAAGAACGAGGATTTTCCTTTGATAGCGGATTAGATATCTATTACTTTGGTAATATTCCGAATCAATCTGGTCTCTCTTCTTCAGCATCCATTGAAGTATTAACTTGCTTTATCCTAAGGGATTTATTTCAACTTGATATATCTATGGTTGATGTTGCTTTAATCTGTCAATATGCAGAAAACAATTTTAATAATGTGAATTGTGGCATCATGGATCAATTTGCAATCGCTATGGGTAAAAAAGATTCTGCCATCTTCTTAGATACAAGCAATCTAGAATATGAATACGCGCCTATTATATTAAATGACTCTAAGATAATAATCACTTCAAGTAATAAAAAGCGTGGGTTGGGAGATTCCAAATACAATCAACGCCGTAGCGAATGTGAAGAGGCACTCAAGCAATTACAACAAGTTAAAGATATACCTTCTTTAGGAAGTCTTTCTGAAGAAGAGTTTGAGAATATTCAAACTTCAATAACAGATGAGATTTGCCGAAAAAGAGCAAAACATGCCGTATATGAGAATCAAAGAACGATTAAAGCAGTAGCTGCATTAAAAGAAGATCGCATTGAAGAATTCGGAAGACTTATGAATGCTTCCCATGTCTCATTAAGAGATGATTACGAAGTCACTGGTATCGAACTAGATACCCTAGCGCAAGCAGCTTGGGAACAACCTGGTGTAATTGGTTCTAGAATGACTGGAGCTGGTTTTGGTGGATGTACTGTAAGTATTGTAAGAGACGAGCATGTAGACAACTTTATTCAAAATGTTGGAGATATATATAAGAAAAAAATAGGTTATCAAGCAGATTTCTATGTTGTAGAAATTGGAAATGGACCACACAAACTAGATTAATATTCTAACAATCACTCAATTTAATAGGAGGTAATTATATGTCTATCTTAGTATTAGGTGGAGCTGGCTATATTGGTTCCCATACCGTTTATGAACTTATTGATCAAGGTAAGGATGTCATCATCATTGATAATCTAGAAACAGGTTATGAAAAAGCTGTACATCCAAAAGCAAAATTCTATCAAGGTGATATTCGAGATAGAGCTTTCCTTGATAAGGTATTCCAAGCAGAATCTATAGACGCCATTATACATTTTGCTGCCAATTCTCTTGTTGGAGAAAGTATGACCAACCCTTTAAAATATTATGACAATAACCTATGTGGTACAAAAGTTCTTCTCGAAGCAATGGTTGCTCATGACATAAAAAGAATCGTATTCTCTTCTACTGCAGCAACTTATGGAGAACCGGAACGAATTCCAATTCTAGAATCTGATAAAACCGAACCAACCAATGCATATGGTGAAACAAAGTTGTCCATGGAGAAAATGTTTAAATGGGCTGACTTGGCATATGGAATTAAGTACGTATCTCTAAGATATTTTAATGCATGTGGTGCACACATAAGTGGAATAATTGGAGAAGCACATAACCCAGAGTCCCACCTTATTCCATTAATTCTACAAGTATCCAACCAACAAAGAGAACATATCTCTATCTTCGGAGATGATTATGATACCAAAGATGGAACTTGCGTAAGAGACTACATCCATGTTACTGACCTAGCTTCTGCTCATATCTTAGCAGTACAATATCTATTGGCTGGTAATGACAGTGATATCTTTAATCTCGGTAATGGAGTAGGATTTACAGTAAATGAAGTAATTGAATCTGCAAGGAAGGTTACCAATCATCCTATTCCTGCAGTAGTATCCCCAAGACGAGCTGGTGATCCTGCTCAACTAATTGCTTCAAGTGAGAAAGCAAAGACTATATTAAAATGGAATCCTGCCCATGCTGATCTAGATGAGATTATCTCTACTGCTTGGACATGGCATAAGGAACATCCAAAAGGATATTAAGCAATCGGGGACGGTTCTTTTCATAAAAAGAACCGTCCCC
>CAZAKD010000168.1:0-4312 GCA_964485435.1 uncultured Lachnospiraceae bacterium | reverse complement strand
GCCGGATACTTTATATACTGAGCCGCCAAACTTACCACCAGCATGAAGAATGGTATACACTACGCGCACAGTTGGAATCTTTTTTGTTGGATGAATGTCAATTGGTACTCCTCGACCGTTATCCTGAATTGTAATTCCACCGTCCTTCTGTAGGATTACATTAATTGTGGTACAAAATCCAGCAAGATGTTCATCAATTCCATTATCAAGTATCTCCCAAATGAGATGATGAAGGCCTCTAGAACCGGTACTTCCAATGTACATACCTGGTCGTTTTCTTACTGCCTCTAATCCCTCTAATACTACAATCTGACTACCATTATATTGTTCCATAATCCGTTCCTCTCTCCCTAAAACTATAAATCTATAAAATGCAAGGAATGTCTTCCTTGCTACTTATTGGCATAGATTAGAACTATAATTCTAACCTGTGTATTATAACATAAACTTTAAAACATGTTGAGAGTTTTATTATAAAAGTGTATTTAAATCTGTGTTTAGTATATCATATTTTGGTAGGAGATTCTAGAAGAAAAAACAAACATACATTCTAATGGATCCCGGGAGTTACTATTCACAGCCGACTTAAGTGACGGAACGATGCCCCGAGTAAATGCTACTGAAAAGGAGCCGCTTTCGCTTAGTTGCACTACGTAGCGGTACATAAGGCTCTAAAGGACAGAGCCTAAGTGCCGACGAGTGCAAAAACTCCTTTTTCAGTAGCATTTGCTCGTGTCATCGTTCCTGGTTACTGGCGGTGTGCGAATAGTAACCCTGGGACTCTATTAATCTAGACGTTGACAAGCCTACGATGAGGAAATATAATAACATTAATTCACATCATATAATTACATGTTATGGGATTAAAAGAATGAAACAAATAGATGCATTAAACAAAGGAGGACATGTTATGAATATAGTAGAAGTAAAAAAAGGAATCTATTCTGTAGGTTCTGTAGACTGGAATGCAAGAAGTTTTCATGGATATAGTACATCAAGAGGAATAACTTATAACGCATATCTAATTATCGATGAGAAGATAACCCTAATCGATGCAGTAAAAGAGGAATTTGTAGATGATCTAATTGGAAGGATATCAGAGATTATTGACCCTTCAAAGATAGATTATGTAGTATCTAATCATGTAGAGATGGACCATTCAGGCGGAATCCCAGCCATTATGAACATAGCTAAGAATGCAACCATAGTTACTTCAGATCCAAGTGGAATAAAAGGATTAAAAGCTCATTATGGGGAAGGATACAATTATATGGGTGTAAAACCTGGAGATACACTATCTCTTGGTGCAAGAACACTTAGCTTTGTACCAACTCCAATGTTACACTGGCCAGATAATATGGTAACTTATTGTCCAGAAGAGAAGATTTTATTCTCAAATGATGCATATGGACAACATTATGCAACAAGTAAGTGCTTTGATGATGAAGTGGATCTATCCATTGCTTTATTTGAAGCGAAAAAATATTACGCAAATATATTAATGTTATACAAGGCGCAAGCAGCAAAGGCTCTAGAGATTACAAAAGGTTTGGATATTGATATTATCGCACCAAGTCACGGTATTATCTGGAGAAGTCATGTAAAAGATATTCTTGATGCTTACGAGAATTTTTCTAGCGATGAAACTGAAGATACAGCTTTAGTAATCTATGATTCTATGTGGCACTCTACAGAGAAGATGGCACATGCAATAGTAGAAGGATTCAAGAAAAAAGGTGTGACAGCTCAATTATTTGACTTAAAAGTGAATCATATCTCAGATGTTATAACTGAAGTATTAAAGGCAAGGTATGTTGTTGTAGGTTCTTCAACATTGAATAATAATATACTTCCAACAGTTGCAGGTTTTCTAACATACCTGAGAGGACTTACACCTAGAGGAGATAAAAAAAAGGCATTTGCTTTTGGCTCCTATGGTTGGGGTGGTCAAAGTATTGGACAAGTGAATGACGAGTTAGTAAAACTCGGATACGATATTATATTAGAGCCGATTAAAGTTAATTATATTCCTTCAAAAGAACAGTTACAGGAAATCGAAGACACTGTAGCAAGAATTTAGTAAATGGGGACGGTACCTAACGCGTTAGGTACCGTCCCTGATTGGATAGAGAGGGACGCTTTGCTTGGAGGTTAACCAGGAGTTCTGGAGAAAATAATAGGATATCAGCTAGCTTTCCCTCTTGATGGTATGTTTCTTAAAAGCTTGACGAAACATGAACACCATCATCGGACGCCTACGCTGTATCCTATTTTTTCTCCATAACTCAGTGTAGTTTGAGGAGCAAAGCTGTTTATTATTTATTGGGGACGGTACTTAACGCGTTAGGTACCGTCCCCAACCCTTCAGGTACCGTCCCCAAAACAAAAGTAAATTAATTGCTAAAGTATCAACTGAATTGTCCGATAAATAAAGTATATATAAAAAATGAGGTGGTGACTTAGATGAGAATTGACGCATATAACAAAGTAAGCCAATTATATCAAGCAACGAGTACAAAGAAAACGAATAAGGCGGATAAGGTAAGTGCTTCTGATAAGTATGAAGTATCAGAAACAGGGAAATATTATCAGATCGCAAAGCAGGCGGTTTCTGCTGCACCAGATGTACGTGAAGATAAGGTAAATGACATTAAAAATCGTTTGGCATCAGGAACTTATAATTTGAATTCGGAAGAGATAGCTTCTGCAATAGTGGATAGATATTTTGATACGAAAGCGTGATATAAAGTGAGGTAACCCATTGGCAAGTTTAATAGAAGAATTAATTACAACATTAGAACAAGAATATACAATATATCAGGAGCTTCTTCCGATTGCAGAGAAGAAGACACATATTATTATTAATAATGACCTTGAATCTTTACAGGTGATCACAGAACAGGAACAATCCTCTGTTGAAAAAGTGAACGCACTGGAGAAGAAAAGAGAAGAGGTCATTATTAATATTGGAACGGTAATTAGTCGAGACCCCAAGAACCTCAACATTAAAAATATAATTGATTTATTAGAGAAGCAACCAGAAGAACAACATAAGCTGGCACAGATACATGACAAGTTAAAGAAGACAGTATATAGATTAATGGATGTGAACCAACGTAATAAAGTACTTATTGAACAATCCCTTGAAATGATAGAATTTAATCTAAATTTCATTCAGAGCACACGGATGTCGCCAGGGAATAACAACTATACTAGGGGAGCAGCATCAATGAATAATACCATGGATGGTCCAGGAATATTTGATGCAAAGCAATAGAGAGAAGGCTAGGTGAATAATAATGGCGAATCTGATGACAAGCATGTATACAGGTGTATCTGGACTTAATGTAAGTCAGAATGCTTTGAATACAACGGCTCATAATTTAGCAAACGTAGATACAAAAGGATATGTAAGACAACAAGTAGTAATTAAGGATTGGGGATATGAATATCTTGGTCAAAGTGCCAATTATAAGAATCTGATTGGCCTTGGTACTGCAACAGAAGTAGTAAGACAAGTTAGAGATAGATTTTTTGATCAAAGATATCGTACAGAGGTTGGACGTCAAGGCTTCTATGAAGCACAATATAAGACGGTACAAGAAGTAGAAGATATATTTGGAGAATTAGAAGGGGTATCCTTTCAGAATTCTATTGCAGCAATGTGGGATGCAATGCAAGAATTGGCCAAAGAGCCAGATAGTATTGTAACAAGAACAACATTTGCTAAGAACGCAGAAAGTTTTATTGAGAGAGCTGAGACGATAGCAGAACAATTACAAGCATATCAGATTAATCTCAACACTCAATTGAAAGATAAAGTAGAAAGAATTAATGAATTAGGTACATTAATTCGTGATGCTAACATAGAGATACGCAGATATGAAGCGTCTAATCAAGAGAGAGCCAATGACCTTAGAGATGCAAGGAATCTATATCTTGATGAACTAAGCGGTATTATAGAGATATCATATAAAGAAGATTCACAAGGAATTGTTAATATAACAGCGGAGGGAGTACCATTTGTAAATGATACCTTAGTATTCCAGATGCTATTAGTACCTGAAGATGCTACTTCACAGATGCTAAAACCAATATGGAAAAACACTGGTACAGAGGTGTTTAACCTTGATAGGATACCTAATGCGGGAGACAATACTGATATTGGTTCCTTAAAAGGTATTCTTGTGGCAAGAGGTTCAGATACTGCCAACTATACAGATGTTCCTGTTCAAGGCAGCGCAGAAACTGATGCTCAATATGCAGTGCGTGTGAGAGACTACAATAATAAAGTAGAATCTTCAATTATTAG
>CAZAKD010000167.1:0-4335 GCA_964485435.1 uncultured Lachnospiraceae bacterium | reverse complement strand
AAGCTTTAAGCCATAAGGCGTTTTTAAGTAGTCTTCTATTTTATCTAACATAATCTCTATTTGCTCCTGACTTGCTGAATCTGACAGAATAGACCAGCTAAATGAGTTTAAGAAATAAGTTCCATCAATTCTTTCATCTGCTGAAAAACCATCCTTTTTAGCACCCAAATAGGTTATTTCTTCGCCAAATCGGTTAAATAAAACTCTCGCAAAGAAATCTTCCTTCCAAGCATACTTCTGAATATTGTTGCTAAGGTTTACCTCTAGTTTTTCTAAGTGTGCACCGTACTCATCATCTTTTTGAAGTTTTACAAACTCATGCATATGCTTCATTGCTAGCTTGAGCAAAAACGCATTCATAACACTTTCAGAATAGCCCTTATATGGTGGCTCTTTTTCTTCCTTTTGGGGTCCCGTTAGATAGTCATCATCTACTTTTAAGCAATCATTCCAATCTGCATGATCAATAAGTGGAAAAGCGTGTTCTCCCACAGATATTTCTCCTGAATACTTAATAATAGCTTTTAATGTCTCATAGACACTTCTTTTTTTCCCACTTGTTTCTGGAATTTCATAGGTCTCATTTAAGAAATCTATATCTCCTGTATAGCTTACATAACGATAAACAGCTTGTAATAACCATAAACCATCATCTGACCATTTCCCCGCCTCTTTCCCTTCCCAGAAAAAGTTATGGTAGCAGTAGCCGTATTCAAATACTTTTTCAATCCATTCACTTAAAAGTGATTTGGTATATTCCCTCTCACCCATAGATATGAGATAGTATTGTGATACAAAGATATCTTGTATTTCTCTAAATCCTATCTCACGATACCCTTTTTGTGTTAAATCAAAAGAGCGTGATACAAAAGTTTGGTACAACACCTGAAAAGGTAAGTTATTATTAACATAACTATCAAAAGCTGCATCTCCTGTATCTAGTTGTAAATAGGTACTGTATTTTTTATAGCTCTCCACTTGCTCAGCTAAACTTTCATTAACAACTGTTGCGGAGTTAAATCTATCATGTAGGCTACTTATCTCTTTTTTTACAAGTTCCTCTGGAACTACCTTGGGTTCTAGTGTGGAAACAAGCCCTACGAAGTGATCTACATACACAGTATCTTCAGTTTCTATCTCTAACTCACGTCCTAATGCAAAGAAGCCAGGCCCTTTTGTATTTAACTTATTTGGTAGTTTAAGTAGTCCTTGGGGTTTATATAAACTGCTACTTCCTACAAATTCTCCATACTGGGTACATAGCTCAGTCGCATATTTTTTCACGCCCTTTTCATAAGCTATAAGTGTTGTGAAACGTATATCTCTATTGGCATTTTGAGGATAATAGCTTGGAATATAAGCAGCGATCTGATCTTCTTCATCGCTCATCACTTTAGACTGCATAATAACATTTGAATAAACTACATCTTCCATAAGTGCACCAGGAAAAGCTGCTGCCAACATACCCGTTACAACTATTTTTAAGTTTCTTGTTTGATTTGTTTGATTGCTAACCGCGATTCTTTGGACCTCTGTAGCTACTGGTAACCCTTCATACTGTGGTAATAAAAAGATGGTTCTAGTAACTTGAAGTCCACAATATGTTTCATATTCTATAATCGTATAGTTTTGGCCATGTCTACATATAGCTGACTTAATATTACTATCTAATACATCTGCTGAATAAAATATTTGTCGACCTTCTTCTACAATATAAAATTGTCTGTTAGCCGGAAAACCGTTTTCCTCTGGAAGCATGTCCCATCTTGTGGCTAATACTTGTGTGGCTGCATGAGATCTAAAACTGCCTCCTCCAAATCTGTCCACAACACTTTTAGGTGTTGACTGAAGGGCAACTCCAGAATTGATACGATTGCCTAATAACATATTGGTGTAAAAATGTGGTCCTGGTACTGGATGTTTTAAATGAATTACATGTTCTCCCTTTTCATTAATACTGCCTGCCCAGTTTTGATAGTCACTACATAGGGCTAATATCCTTGCTTGAATATGCCTATCTAACTCCTGCTGTTTCACATGTTTATCTATATATGTATAATAAGTAACCTTCATGGCTTCTACGTTCATGATAAATAAATGTGATTCCTTTGTATTTAATTTATTAAAAAATATAGCTAGATCAGTTTCCTTAAACAATTCTTTTAAAGCTGGAACCTTAAAACGAAAGCCCCCAAGCGCTATAATATTCCTTAAACTTACATCTATAAATTGACTATCATACTCTAAATTCTCACTGATGACATCACCAAAGTACTCTTTCATTCTCTTTGTTTCTTCTTTATATATATCCCTTGCTAATATGCTCTTTAACATGCTATTCTCCTTTTGTCTTTAATCTATAACGAACTTATTAACTATATCATTAATGCCGTTTACAACGTCTGATAATTTATTTGCAGCATAGCCCAATTCACTAATAAGATTGGACTGTTCATTCATCTCTTCTGTAATTCCATTTGTTTTCTTACTTACATTTCTACTTAATGAACTAATTTCATTGATACTTTCTAATATACTCTCTACTCCCTGACTTGACTCACTGATAGCAGAATTTATGTTTTCTAGCCTACCTATCGTGCTTTTTAGATTGTTATCAATGTTATTAAACTTGCTCATCGTATCTTCCGCAATGATCTGCCCATCATTTATGCCTTCTTTCGTTCTTCCTACAAGTGTTACTGTTCGATCAATCAGCTTATTCATCTTACCAATAGAGTCATTGATCTCCACTGTTGAATGCTTGCTAATATCTGCCAAACTTTTTATTTCATTTGCAACTACCGCAAAACTTTTTCCGTTACTCCCTGCCCTTGCGGCTTCTATAGATGCATTTAAGGATAATAAGTTGGTCTGTTCACTTATCTGATTTATAATTTGAGTAGACGTCGTAACTGCCTCAGATTCCTTCTTAAGTAATTCTATAACTTGTACTACTTCTTGTATAAAGTCACCGATTTTATTTATTTCTTTAATAATCTTATGTATCATATCAATGCCTTTAACTGCTTCATCAATAACTTCCACCGTGGTATTGGTAATATTTTCTGAAGAAGCACTTGTTTCCTCACTATTACTTGATAATTCTTCCGTTACTGCTACAACTACCTCTACTTCTTCATCCCAATGGTTCATTTCTATAATTACATCATCTATATTTCTATTGATTTTATCAAAGCCTTGCTTTGTCTTGATAGATTTCTCATCTAAATGAGTATCTACATATTGAAGCTCCCTTATAGATTCTCTAAGCACTTGAATAATGTTTATCAGTTCATATCCCATCTTTTCTATAGCACCATCTATTTCAGTAATTTCATCTGTAAACAATCTTTTTATAAAACGTTTTTCATCCTTTTTTATATCGTCTAGCATGAAATTAGATATTTTATTCACTTTATCCGTAATATTTGATAACGCTCTTTTCAGTCCTCTTATATATATCATCAATAAAAATAGTACGCCTATACTTAGTACAATAACAATGTATATACTTAGATTATTTATGCTATTTAATTTATGCAAGGTATCTTTCATTTGATTATTTGCTTTTTGATTAATCGTATCATCCATGCTTTGTAATATCTCTTGGAGTCTTATCATGTTTTCTTGATTCTCCGCCACTATATAAACATATGCTTTATCAAACTGCTTTGCCTGTAAAGCATTTTCACTATTTAAATAATTGATCTCAGTGCTTTCTTTAAGTTCTTCCAACTGAAGTCCCAAAGATGGTTCAATACGCTCTAGCTTGTCCTTCATCTTTTCTAATTCTTCTATTTGTAATTGTACGGCTTCACTATCTTTATTATAACTTTCTACAAAAGGTGCAGCTTGCTCACCATAAAACAAAAGTGCTATCTGCAGATTGTTAAAAGCACGCATGGAACCCATATATATTTCCTTTGTTATACTAACCATTTCTTGTGAAGCAGTATATTCTTCATAGCTACTCACCATAGATTTCATTTGTATATGATTAAATCCAAATATACTTATAAAAATAATAAAAATAGAAAGTACAAAAGAAACTAATTGTTTAGACAATGATACTCTTAATTTTTTTGATTTTTTTCTTCTTTTCACTTGATGTAACCTGTTTTTCATGTAGTCCTTCCTCCACTTATCTAGTCGTGTTTTATAGTTAAAGTGCACCCGTTGCCCTGTATTCTGTAAGTGGGAACAAACCAGACTACATAAGGACTCCAAGTGCACTTCCAATCACTTACTTTGTAATATCTTCTAATACTATATCTGAGATTTCAATCTTCCCAGCCAGAGTATCAGCGCCTATTAATCCCATAGATAAAATGAAAT
>CAZAKD010000166.1:0-4364 GCA_964485435.1 uncultured Lachnospiraceae bacterium | reverse complement strand
AAATCTGTATAGTAATTTCTAGATTTTTGACGTCCGTCACATCCAGCCATTACGAAGAATTTCTTAATTGCTCCAGTTTTAACTGCATCTACCACCTTATCAGCTAATGCTAATACTTGGTTATGTGCAAATCCACCGATGATTTCGCCTTCTTCGATCTGAGTTGGAGCTTTTGTATTCTTAGCCATTTCAATAATAGCGGAGAAATCTTTATGTCCATTTTCATCTTTTTCTATATGTTTACATCCTGTAAATCCAGAAGTTCCTGTTGTAAATAGACGTTCTTTATAAGAATCCTTTGGAGGAACGATACAGTTAGTAGTCATAAGAATTGGTCCGTTAAAGCTTTCGAATTCTTCTTTTTGTTTCCACCATGCATTACCATAGTTACCAACAAAGTTATCATATTTCTTGAATTCAGGGTAATAATGAGCTGGCAACATCTCTGAGTGAGTATAAACATCTACACCAGTTCCTTGTGTTTGTTCTAATAATTGCTCTAAATCTTTAAGATCATGACCTGAGATTAGGATTCCAGGGTTAGTTCCAACACCAATATTTACTTTTGTAACCTCTGGATTACCATATGTTGAAGTATTGGCTGTATCTAATAGAGCCATACCATCTACACCAAATTTACCTGTTTCTAATGTAAGCGCAACAAGCTCATCTACTGATAATGAATCATCTAATGTCGCTGCCAATGCCTTTTGCATGAAAGCACTAACGTTCTCATCATCATGATTTAACTCATTCGCATGCTTTAGGTATGCAGAAAGCCCTTTTATACCATATATAATTAATTCTCTTAAGCTTCTAACATCTTCATTCTCTGTTGCAAGAACGCCAACTGTAAGAGATTTTGCATCATATTCTTCTCTTGTTTTACTATTCCAAAGTGCTGCTTCTGGAAGGTTTTCTTTGTTAGATACATTATTAAGTAATTCTTCCTTCATTGAAAGAGTATCAGCTACTCTTTGGTAAAATACTTCATCATCAAAGTTAGCATTTGTAATTGTTGTAAAAAGGTTTAATGTAATAAAATGATTTACATTAGTTGGAACTGACTTTCCCTCTTCTCTAACCCTAGTTGCTACTGCGCTAATTCCTTTTGTTACATATATTAATAAATCTTGAATATTTGAAAGTTCTGGGGATTTTCCACAGACACCAAATTTCGTACATCCACTACATCCTGCTGTTTCTTGACATTGATAACAAAACATCTTATTCTCCATTATCTATCTCCTTTTCTTTTCTCTTGCTTTGATAGGATAAGTATATTATAATAAACTCATATTTATTGTAGCCTTAGCTACATAAATTAATCTTTATGAAACTTTTTTAACATTTATTTATTAAAATGGAGTGATTTGCATGAAAGAATATATGAATGTACTTATGAAATCAGCGTTATTTAAGAACGTGAAAGAAGTAGAGATGGAACACATGTTAATATGTTTGAATTGTTATTCAAAGAATTATAAGAATGATGAATATGTGTTCTTTGCAGGATCTGAAGTGAATTATATAAGTGTTATCCTAAGTGGTTCTGTGGAAGTGATTAAAGAAAATCAGGCTGGTAGTGTACACATAGTCGCCTTTTTAGGTCCAAGTAATTTATTTGGTGAAGGAATCGTATGCACAGCTGCCCGATTATCCCCTGTAACCGTACGAGTGAAGGAAGATTCTAAGATACTTTTCATCCCTTATGAACGTATTACTAAGAGCTGTAGTAACTCCTGTAATCATCACGTTCAGCTTATACAGAATATGATGACAATCCTTGGAGAGAAGAATTACAACCTTAACAAGAAGATTGAACTCCTTACCCTAAAAGGAATGCGCGAAAAAATTGTATCCTACCTTTTATCTGAATCACATGTCAATAACAGCTTGACCTTTCAACTTATCCCAAACCGGAACGAATTAGCAGAATATCTAAATGTATCCCGAACTTCAATGTGCCGAGAACTTTCACGAATGAAAGACGAGAACCTTATAGACTATTATCAAAACTCTTTTAAACTAAAAGATATAGAAGCACTCAAAGAATGTCTTATGTAAAATGGGGACGGTACCTGACGCGTCAGGTACCGTCCCATTTCTATTTTTTAGAATTGCAATTTGACACTGTGCATCCGCTGCAGCTACTGCAACCTGTTTTACCATTCTTTTTGCTTCTGATATTGTAAAATAATGCACCAGATAATCCAAGCACAATCAATCCTATTACTATAATATCTACTATCATACGATCAACCTCCAAACTTATCTTGTTTAGAATATTAAGTTTCCAATTTGATTTATTAGAAGAGCTACAACATAGGCAACACCCATCTGGAATGCTACTGTACGCAAGGTCCATTTAAGAGAACCCATCTCTCTGTAGATTGCACCCACTGCTGCGAAGCAAGGCATACACAGAAGGTTGAATGCCATATAGGCATATGCACTTACACCTGTGAATACAGATGATATCTGTGGAAGTGCTTGCTCTCCAGTACTAATTGCTTCAATGGTTGCATCATCTTGAATATTTGCGAATAATTGTCCAAAGGTTGCTACAATATTTTCCTTTGCAATCCATCCAGTTACAATACCAACACTTGCTCTCCAGTCAGAGAATCCAAGAGGTGCAAATATAAATTTGATAGAATTACCCAAGGAAGCCAAGAAACTATCTTCTACATCACTCATTCCATTAAAGTTAAAGTTGGACAGTAACCATATTAATACCGTTGAAGCAAAGATAACTGTTCCTGCCTTGATTGCAAATCCTTTTACTTTTTCCCATGCATGAATTAATACACTTTTTAGCGTAGGGATGCGATATTGAGGAAGTTCCATAATAAAACTTGATTCATCACCTTTGAATACATATTTATTCAATATAAAAGAACTTATTACAGCTACGATTAACCCAAGCATATATATAGAAAATACAATTGTTGTTTGATTATGTCCAGCAAATAAAGTTGCAGCAAACATGGCATATACTGGAAGTTTTGCACCACATGACATAAATGGAGTTATCATTAATGTAATTCTTCTATCTTTTTCACTCTCTAAAGTCCTAGATGCCATAAGAGCAGGCACTGAACAACCAAATCCCATTAATAATGGAATAAATGAACGTCCTGATAGACCAAAACGACGAAAGATGCTATCCATAACAAAAGCAATTCTTGCCATATATCCACTATCTTCTAAGAAGGAAAGTAATAGGAATAATACTAATACAAGAGGCAGGAATCCAGCAACGGCTCCGACTCCATCCATAATACCACCTATTACTAGGCCAATTATCCAATCAGATGCACCTGCATTGATTAGAAAATTCTCTAATACGCCTGACAATGTACCCCATAATGATTCTACTACACTAGCAAGCCATACTCCTGGGCTTGGTAGCCCTGGAAAGAATAAAAAGTTCTCACTAAATGTTATTGCAAATAACAAGTACATAATTAGTGCAAAAATAGGAAGTGCAAAAAAGCGATTCGTTATAATCTTATCTATTTTTTCTGATCTAGTTTCAGAATAACCATCTTTATTTTTAACAACAGATTCTTTTACAACCTTTTCTATAAATTGATAGCGTAAATCAGCAATCTTAGCTTCTAGATCTCCGTCAGCCTGCTTTTCTGCATTTGTTATAATTTCATCAATAGATGCCTTCTGATCCTTTGATAAGGTCTCCAAAATAATAGGATCCCCTTCCACAATTTTAATAGCCTTCCATTCTCTATCTATTGTGGATTCTTCAGATAAATGTTCCATTACATCCTTAATTGCATCATATGTATTCTTATCAAATATATCTAATTTCTTAGGGATATCCTTAGTTTTAACTACAGAAGAAACTGCTTCCATTAGTTTATTTAATCCCTTTCCATTTCTAGCTACAAGTGGAACCACTGGTACTCCTAGCAATTTGCTTAATTTGTCGCAGTCGATAGAGTCTCCTCTTTGTTTTACCTCATCCATCATATTAATTGCAATTACTGTTGGAATTCGTGTCTCTGCAATCTGTAGCGTTAGATATAGGTTTCTCTCAATACTTGTGCCATCTACAATATTAACCACTGCGTCTGGTTTCTCTTTGACAATATAATCTCTTGCAATAATTTCTTCTGCTGAATAAGGAGATAAAGAATAAGTCCCTGGCAAATCTAATATTAATATATCCTTATCCTTCTTATAATAACCTTCCTTTTTATCAACAGTAACACCTGGCCAGTTGCCAACATGTTGCCTTGATCCTGTCAACTCGTTAAAAAGAGTTGTTTTCCCACTATTGGGGTTACCTGCTAATGCTATAATGTAAGACATGGTCTTCCTCCTATATATTAATAACTGTT
>CAZAKD010000165.1:4109-4426 GCA_964485435.1 uncultured Lachnospiraceae bacterium | reverse complement strand
TTGCCGTTCCGAATCAATTGCAGGGGCACGGTTTTGTTTTTATTTTTGCCCAACAGTCTAAATGAAATTCGAGTGAATTTTCTAGGAAAAAAAGGTGTATTAACATCTGTACTTAAAGGAATGAAAGATGTAGCACCGGAAGATAGACCAATGGTAGGTCAGCTTGTAAATGATACAAGAGAAAAAATTGAAAGTTTAATCGAAGAAACCAAAAAGGAAATGGAAAAGGTTGCTTTAGAGAAAAAACTTGAAGAAGAAGTAATTGACGTTACACTTCCAGCTAAAAAAAGTTTTTGTGGACACCGTCATCCAAATAT
>CAZAKD010000165.1:0-4046 GCA_964485435.1 uncultured Lachnospiraceae bacterium | reverse complement strand
AGAAATCGAATATGATTATTACAACTTTGAAGCTTTAAATATTCCAGCAAATCATCCAGCAAAAGATGAGCAGGATACATTCTATATCAATAATAAAATCGTTCTTAGAACACAGACATCTTCAGTTCAGGCAAGAGTTATGGAACAGGGAAAACTTCCTATCAGAGTTTTATCTCCAGGTAGAGCATTCCGTTCTGATGAAGTTGACGCAACTCACTCCCCATCCTTCCATCAGATTGAAGGAATGGTCGTAGATAAAGGAATCACATTTGCAGATCTAAAAGGAACCCTTGCGGAATTTGCGAAACAACTATTTGGCGAAGAAACCAAAGTGAAATTTAGACCACATCATTTTCCATTTACAGAGCCAAGTGCTGAAGTAGATGTAACATGCTTCAAATGCGGCGGAAGTGGATGCCGTTTCTGTAAAGGCTCAGGCTGGATTGAAATCTTAGGATGTGGAATGGTTCACCCAAAAGTTCTAAAAATGAGCGGAATTGACCCAGATGTATACTCAGGATTTGCATTTGGCGTTGGATTAGAGCGAATTGCGTTGTTAAAATATGAAATCGACGACATGAGACTACTTTACGAGAACGATACTCGTTTCTTAAAACAATTCTAGAAGGAGGAGAGAGAAGATGAATACACCATTATCATGGATAAAAGCATATGTACCAGACCTAGATGTTACTCCACAAGAATATACTGATGCAATGACATTATCAGGTACAAAGGTAGAAGGCTATGTAGAATTAGATGCAGATCTGGATAAGATTGTAGTAGCTAAGATTCTGAAAATAGAGAAGCACCCAGATGCGGATAAGCTAATTGTATGTCAAGTGCAAGTTAGCGAAGAAGGCGAGACGGTACAGATTGTAACTGGTGCAAAGAATGTCAGTGAAGGCGACGTGATTCCAGTTGTATTAGTAGGCGGACGAGTAGCTGGAGGCCACGATGGAGAGAAAACTCCAGGTGGCATAAAGATTAAAAAAGGAAAACTACGTGGAGTTGAATCATTTGGAATGATGTGCTCTATTGAAGAGTTAGGTTCAACCAAGGAAATGTATCCTGATGCTCCGGAAGATGGAATCTATATATTCAGCAACAACCCTGAATATGCTGGACTAAAGCTGGGATCTAGTGCAATGGAAGCTTTGGGATTAAATGATGTAGTTGTGGAATATGAAGTAACTTCTAATCGTGTGGATTGCTTTAGTGTAATTGGAATTGCAAGAGAAGCAGCAGCTACATTTGGAAAGAAATTTGTTCCTCCTGTAGTTACAGTAAAAGAGAACGATGAAAAAGCAAGTGATTATATTAAAGTCAATGTAGAAGACACAGAACTTTGCTCACGTTATGTGGCAAGAGTCGTGAAGAATATAAAGATTGAACCATCACCTCTTTGGATGCAAAAAAGGCTTGCAGCTTGTGGGATTCGTCCGATCAACAATATCGTGGATATTACAAACTACGTAATGGAAGAGTATGCACAACCTATGCATGCATATGATCTTGACTTAGTATCTGGCAATGAGATTATCGTGAGACGTGCAAAAGACAAGGAAGTGTTTCAAACCCTTGACGGTGTTGAAAGAACTCTAGATTCTTCAATGTTAATGATATGCGACGCAGAAAAGCCTGTAGGAATTGCAGGAATCATGGGTGGAGAGAATTCAAAGATAACAGATGATATTAAAACTTTATTACTTGAAGCAGCATGTTTTGATGGAACTAACATCCGCCTGTCAGGGAAAAAGCTAGGACTTAGAACAGAAGCAGCAGCGAAATTTGAAAAAGGCCTAGATCCAAATCAAGCAATTGAAGCAATTAATAGAGCATGCCAATTAATTGTAGAACTAGGTGCAGGTGAAGTTGTTGGAGGTTGTGTAGACGCATATCCAGTAGAAAAGCAAGCAAAAAGAATTTCATTTAACTCAGAATGGATCAATCATTTCTTGGGAACAGAGATCTTAGAAGAAACTATGATTGGATACTTTAAAGCAATAGACCTTGGATACGACGAGACGACTAAGGAGATTATCGTTCCAACTTGGAGACAGGATCTTGAAAGTGAAGCGGATATCGCAGAAGAAGTAGCACGTTTCTATGGTTATGATAAGATACCAACAACACTTCCACACGGAGAAGCAACTACAGGCGGTTTATCATTTAAATTAAGAATTGAAAATATAGCGAGATCAGTTGCCGAACAATTTGGATTCAATGAAGGAATGACATATTCATTTGAAAGTCCTAAAGTATATGATAAATTACTGATTCCAGCAGGCGATAAATTACGTGAAAATGTAGTGATTTCAAATCCTCTTGGAGAAGATTATAGTATTATGAGAAGTCTTCCGCTAAATGGAATGTTAACTTCATTAGCTACAAACTACAACCGTAGAAATAAAGATGTTCGTTTATACGAATTAGGTAACATCTATCTTCCAAAAGCTCTTCCGATAACTGAACTTCCTGAAGAACGTATGGAATTAACTCTTGGGATGTATGGTGAAGGAGACTTCTTCTCTCTAAAAGGTGTAGTGGAAGAACTGCTAGAGAAAGTTGGAATGAAGCAAATTACCTTATATGATCCAAATGCAGGTAAGCCATATCTGCATCCTGGTAGACAAGCAAATGTAATCTATGACAATACAGTCATCGGTTATCTTGGTGAAGTTCACCCAGAAGTGCTTGAAAACTACAATATCGGCGAAAAGGCATATATTGCAGTGCTTGACATGCCTGAGATTGTAAGCCGAGCAAGTTTTGATACAAAATACACAGGCATTGCTAAGTATCCGGCAATCAGTCGTGATATTAGTATGGTAATGAAAAAAGAAATATTAGTTGGCGAGACAGAAGAGATTATTCGAATAAATGGCGGAAAGCTTCTAGAAAACTATCACCTCTTCGATATCTACGAAGGAAGTCAGATCCAAGAAGGGTATAAATCAGTGGCTTATTCTATAAGCTTCAGAGCAAAGGATAGAACCCTTGAGGATAAAGATGTGAATGCAGTAATGAAAAAAATATTAAGTGCTTTAGAGATGAAAGGCATTGAATTAAGGAAATAATGAAACGGGGACGGGGTATTTTGCAAAATACCCCGTCCCCGTTTCAACACTCTTGACAAAAATGTGGAAATATTGTAAATTATATATAGTGCAAATTCTAATAATTTTTATTTATTCTTTCGTCATTCTATTAATTTTCAGATATCTTTAATCTCACTTTAAATCTATTCACATACAATTGAAAAGGAGGAAATTTATTGCCTAGAGTAGCTAGAGAGAAAAGCTCTACTAACTTTTATCATGTCATAATGCGTGGAATTAATCAAGAAGCCATATTTTATAAATCGGTGTATAAGAGAAAAATGATACATACAATTCTAAAAAAACAAGAAGACTATCCTATAGAGGTCTATGGATATTGCATAATGAACAATCATATACACTTGCTAGTTAGATGTGAAATTAGTGTGCTTTCAACATTTATAGCATGTATCAACACTACCTATGCTTTATACTATAATCAAGTAAATAGACGTATAGGCTATGTTTTTCAGGATCGATTTAAAAGTTATCCTATCGAGAGTGAAAGTTATTACTGGACCTGTTTAAGATATATACATAATAATCCTGTGAAAGCAAAGATATGTCAAAAACCAGAAGGATACAAATGGAGCAGCTTTAATGGGTATATTGATAAAAGAGATCTGATATTAAATTCAAAGGCATATCTATTTATGGGAAAAACATATCCTAATATGACAACGTTTTCTGAATATCATCAAGGAGAGGATTTTAATCTGTATCCAGATGTGGAAGAAGACTATAAGATAATTCAGGAAGGGATTGTTATACATATAGTTGAATTGATTATGGACAAATACGGGATAAAGGACAAATGGGATATTGCAATAAATAAACAAGCAACAAACGAATTAAAAAAGAAGTTAAAAGATAATGCAAAACTAAAGCAAGGTGAGATAAGAAAATACTTAGCTTATCTTCAAGAATAGTGAAAGGGGACGGGGG
>CAZAKD010000164.1:0-4440 GCA_964485435.1 uncultured Lachnospiraceae bacterium | reverse complement strand
CACATCTACTCTAGATTTATTAATATCTGCTGGAATTTTAATAGATGAGGTAATATTTAAACTTTCTAATACTGAATTCGAAGAATTCACCCAGGATAGATTACATGTTACACTTGCAACTCCTGGACCAACCCTTCTGATGCTTGCTGTAGTAGAGTTTTCTGCTCCATCAGCATTGTCTATCTTTATTACTTTTCCTTCAGCGCCTACACTCCAGGTAATTTTTAAAGCAGTTGCACCGTCAACATCAGCAACTGTTGGTACTTTTCTACTTCCACCAGAACCAGTTTCTGCTTCAATCCTTATCTCTGTCGTTTCATTTAAGCCAGTATAGCTGTAGCTTGTTTCTCTCGTTAGCTTAACTAATCCTGAGTCTTTTTGAATATACATGCTATAATCAGTAAGAACACTTGCAGCTTCTACCTCCATGGAATAATTACCTACTGGCATTACCCCACCAATTAAACTCATACATAATACAATTACTAAGATTCTCTGATACCATTTATCTCTTTGTAATATCTTCAATATACTGTCCTCCAAACTTATGCCATCCATTTGACTTCTAATGGACATTGTCATTTACTACATTAACATCTTTAATTTAGGATATATGTCCTTTGTAGATCATTCACCATCTGGCAGTACATCTTCATACAATGTACATCATTACCTTCCTCTATTGCCACAAGGCAATCCTTCAGATACTGATTCCAGATGTTCTTATAGATCTCATCTCTATCTGCCGATTGATCAATTCGCTCAACAATCTTAGGCGCTACTTGATAATATTCATCAATCATACTTTGCCCATCTTCTTGCTTAAGCATATAATCATCTCGAAAACGTCTAAACATTGAGAGTTCATAACAATCATCTTCTTTATTCTGGCTCTCACATACTGCTGTTGTAATATAGCAGAATCCTTTTTTACGAAAACCATTCTTAATGTTCTCATACAAACCCTTGCGAATTGGCATCTTAGGATATAGACTAATCCACTCTCTAATTATTGTATCGGCTAATTCGTCGCTAATATCAAGATGTAATTCTAAAATCATAGGTATAAGATATAAGGCAACGACCATTTTATAATCATCAAGAATAAATACCTCTTTTGTTTCCAACTCTACCGCTAAACCTGGAATCGTCTCTTCCATGTTGGACAGCATATTCCTAACACAGGTAGTTAACAGCTGATATTTTTGTTTGTCATTCGCTCTACAAGCTCTATCAAGATACTCTACTGTCTGTTTTGAATCAATAATATATGGATCCATAGCTTCTTCATATGTATTTCTTTTAAACGCAGCAGCAAATTCTCTATGATTTAACAAAAGTTTTGGGAATGCATCCATCCCCAAGATATAATTAGCATTATAATTAAAACGATCTTCCTCAACTAGTTCTTTTGCTATCTCAATTGCTTTAAGTGGTTCACTATTATATAAGTCTAATAATTGAGAATCATCTATGGTTATAGTATCATTCATTTCTTCCTGTTTCATATTTTTATATAATAATTCCTCTGATTTAAATTCTCTTCCACAATACATGCAAGTAAGTTTTTCTAACTGCTCTGGGACTTGTAATACTCCTCCACAAGTAGGACATTGTGCTTCTTTAAAATTCATATAATTTTCCTCGCTTTATTCCATAACAAAACTACTATTTGCCATTGGATATTTTTTATTAAAATTCTTAGTCTTGTATTTAGAATCCCTGGTATGATTGATAAAATCCTTTTCATTCTTCAAGAAATAATCATACACTAGTATATTTTCTCCATTACTATCTACTGGGTCATCCCATGTACAATCTAAGTTATACCAAACCTTACCTAACTTAACGATATTCCAGGCATGAGGTTCTCCTCCACCAGAACCTGTAATGATCTTCGTAGGAACCCCTGCTTCCATAAGCATCTTATAAGTTAATAATGCATAGCCCTGGCATTGGCTTTTTTTATTAAATAAGGCCGAATAAGCAGTGTTTTGTGTTCCTTTTATGTCATAAACAGTATTATTCACAATATAATCATGTATCATCTTAACCTTATTATAGGTGGATTGAGACGAAATATCTAGTTCCTTCAAGACTTTTTTAACTTCTTGATTCACTTTGTCTGTTTGTTTCTTAGTTTCACTATATGAAAATTGATAGATACACAAAGTCTCTCTATAATTTTGTTGTACTTCTACAGAATATCCATTATAAATATTGCCTAGATAGTCTCCATCATTTGTGGTTGTGTTATAATCTATTCCCAGCACTTTTTGAAGTAGTTCACCCAGGTCCATAACTAAATTATCGGCATTCCCTTTATAATATAATTCCAGCTTTGGTTTTCTTGTTACCATTGCAAGCCTTACAGCAAGTATCTGTTCTTCTTTGTTCTTAATTCTCTTTGATTGAGTAGTTGCCAATGAATAGTTAGACATAAGATTCATCTTAGCTTCACTCAAGTTATCAGGTATAGTAATCAAAAATATGATGATAATGAACATAATATGTAATTTGGGAAATCTCATTCTATTATTCATCTCTTTCATAGAATCTGCTCCTTACTATGTTTAAGATTATTATGCTACTTCTATTATTTTAACATAGTTCTAATCTACACTCAACAGATGAAAGCATTTTTATCCCAAACTTTGATACAAATGTAAATTATTGGTGATTGGTCTATGCATAAGCTTAGTATCAAGCATGCTATCCGCTTGTAGCAGCAAATCTACAGGTGGTTCAGGAGGAAAGGTTATTAAAATTGGTGTATTTGAGCCACTTACAGGCGAAAATGGTGGTGGTGGCTTCCAGGAAGTATTAGGTATGCGTTATGCGAATGAGGTCTATCCGACTGTTGAAATCGACGGTGTTACATACGATATCCAACTCGTTGAAGTTGATAATAAGAGTGATAAAACAGAAGCTGTTAGTGCTGCACAAAGTTTAATTAGTTCCGATGTAAAAGTTGTGTTAGGTTCCTATGGTTCAGGTGTTTCTATTGCTGCTGGTTCATTTTTTGAAGAAGCTAAAATTCCTGCAATTGGTGCTTCCTGTACCAATCCCCAAGTAACTCTAGGCAATGATTATTATTTCCGCGTATGTTTCCTAGATCCATTCCAAGGTACAGTTATGGCTAACTATGCATATCAATCAGATGCTAAGACAGCAGCTGTTCTTACTCAACTTGGAGATGATTATTCTTCAGGCCTTGGAAGTTATTTTGTGAAAGCATTTAACGAACTTGCAGGTGATGGCGCTGTAGTATCAGAAGAACAATTTCAAACAAATCAGACAGACTTTAAAGCTATTCTTACTAATGTAAAGGCAAAAAACCCTGATGTAATATTTGCACCTTCTTCAATTGCCACTGCTCCATTGATTATAAAGCAAGCTAGAGAACTTGGTATCACTTGCCCAATCATGGCTGGTGACACTTGGGAGAATTCAACCATTATCGAGAATGCTGGTTCACATGCAGAAGGTATCGTGCTATCTACTTTCTTCGACGAAGCAGACCCTGCTAATGATGAAGCAGCATCATTCATTACTGGTTTTAAAGAATACTTAAAGAAAAACAATCAATCAGAGATTATTCCAGCAGTATCTGCACTTGGTTATGATTCCTACATAGTTGCGATTGAAGCAATTAAAAATGCTGGTTCTCTTGATACTAGTGCAATTCGTGATGCTTTAGTGGATACACAGATTGATGGAGTGACTGGTTCTATCTCCTTTGATGAAAATGGAGATGCCAATAAAGATATTGCCTTTATTAAAACTGTAAAAGATGGAGACTTTGCATTCCTAAAGACCGTTACAATCGAGAAATAATACCGGATGTGAACCAGTGGTTCCTATGCCTTAATTGCCATAGGTTATACCATGGTATATGGCATCCTACGTTTAATTAACTTTGCACATGGTGATATATTTATGATGGCTGGTTATTTTATGATATTTGCTATGGCTACTATTCCTTGGCAGATTGCCATTCCTCTTGTATGTATACTTACTATCCTACTAGGGGTAGGGATTGAACGAATTGCTTACAAGCCACTTCGTACAGCCCCGCGAATGTCTATCATGATTTCAGCAATTGCTGTATCCTATTTGATTCAAAATCTAGCTACATATTTATTTACAGCATTACCTCGAGCTTATCCTGAGATACCTTTACTTAAGAAAATATTTCATATTGGAGATATTTCTGCTTCTTTGGTTACATTTATTACTCCAGTTTTAACAATTATACTTGTTGTTGGTCTGATGTTCCTAATACGTCGTACTAAAGTTGGTATGGCAATGCGTGCTGTCTCAAAGGATTTTGAGACAGCACAATTAATGGGAATACGTATTAATAACACAATTAGTACTACTTTTGTTATAGGCTCACTTCTTGCAGCAATAGGCTCCATTCTGTATTTTACAGATCGT
>CAZAKD010000163.1:0-4501 GCA_964485435.1 uncultured Lachnospiraceae bacterium | reverse complement strand
CGATATGACGACAACGGTATGTTAATTCCTGCTGATATGGATGGATTTGCAAGGTATATAGGTAAGTTCTCAAGACGGTTTAATCTATTAGGTCGTAAAATACTAGAACGTACTATTCCATATGAGCAAAAAGGAGCAAATCCATAAATAGAATTCACTCCTTTTAATAAAGGTCTTATATTTATTTAGTGTCAGCAGAAAAAGTAATTCCGGCTGACTTACGAGCCTTTTCTACAGTCCTAACAACAGAGCATGTATGATTTAACCATTCTTCACAAGTGGAATAATCCTTTTCTTTGATTACTCTAGTAAAGTTCTCCATCTCATAGACAAGTCTATTATCATGTGGTTGAAGATTAATGGTTTCTTCTGTTTTACCAATCTTAATAGTAACACTTGAACTTTCATTTACGGGTCCATTCACGATAAGAGTACCAAGCTTTCCTTGAATATAGGCATACCCTTCGCTGGCGCTATCTTTGGCGCCTATGGCAGAGCATGGAAGGTTTGGATATTGTAATATAGCGATTCCCGAAGTATCAATCTTATTTTCATACAATCTTGGATAATAGGTAATATTCTCAGGTTCTCCAAAGAGTGTAACAAGGAAGTGAATATTATAGATATTAATATCCATTAGAGCACCACCTGAGAACTTTGGATTAAAGATATTAGGCCATTCTCCATTGAGAAGTAGATCATATCGACTGGAGTATTGAGAATAGTTGGTTTGTACCAAGGCGAGGTCTCCAATATCACCAAGTCTTTCTTTTAAAGCTTTTACATTAGGGTTATGATAAGTGGTAATTGCTTCAAATAAGAAGAGTTTTTTCTCTTTTGCAACCTCTACAAGATGAGTGGCTTCTTCTATAGTAGAAGTAAATGGTTTCTCCACAATGGCATTCTTGCCTGCTTCAAGTACTTTTAAAGCAAATTCATAATGAAGCCCATTGGGAAGAGCAATGTAGATTGTGTCAATATCTTTATCCTGTAGGAACGCATCAAAATCAGTATAAGTCTTAGGGATGTTAAATTCTTTTGCAAGACGCTCCCCTTCTTTACTACTATTAGGCCTATTATAAGTAGCAATTGCCTTTGCACCATCAACCTTAGAGATTGCATCTAGGCAACTTTCAACGATAGGACCATGTCCCATTACACCAACATTCATATTAAATACCTCCATTATATTTTATTTAAAACTTTGCTTGTTTACATCTGTGATTTACAGCCAATCCAACACCCATAAGTGCCCAGAATACTGGGGACACAGTAATTGTTGAATCATTAAATAGACCAGATATCATATAACCTATGGTACCAACTAAGATTGCTGCACTAATTTGACTCATATAAGTTTCAAATGTATTATTCCAACACAAGCGTAGTGTGGATATAAAATACATGCCGTAGAATACAAGGAATGCAATTACAGAGAATACGCCAGTCTGGGTAGCCATCTGTAGGTACATGTTATGTGGTTTTGTAATAACAGTTGCTCCATAACCGTTATGTTGCCTACCAAGGTAATCGTTATGTGGAAAGGCGATAGAGAAAGTATCTGCGCCAGTTCCAAGAATTACGTGATTCTTTAATAAAGGAATAGTTCTAGACCAAATGTAACCTCTTCCAGAACCTATTCTTTCATGGTTTGTGAAGATAAGTGACTCGGCGTCTACAATTTTATCAAATTTACCATAGGAATTATAGTAATAGTAAGAGCCATCACTAGTAAAGTTGGAAAAATACCAGTTTACCCCATCAATTAAGATGCCAAAACCTAGGACATCATCTAAATTAACAGGTGTTATTGTAAAAGGATAGAGAGGATCAGTTATTGTGTAAGCATATGTTGTAGGCTCAAAGGTCATAGGCATCTGAACTCCATTACTATCGATTGCTAAGTAAGTTAATAATCCATCTGGTGTCGGCTCTGAATAAATACTTAAACTATTTCCTTTATAAGTAATAGCTATATGATCATCATTGGTTTGGATGGAAGTTAAATTATATGCATGTGATTGTGTATCTGTAAACATTAATTTCAATCTATTCACAAAGGTGTTACCCATGTATGCGTTAATCACAAAGAAACCTACGATTATAAGCATTGCAACACTTGTGAAGAATTTCCAATGCTTAAGTATTAGTTTGCGCAATAGGATTAATATAAATAATAAAGAGATGCATAATGCAACAAATCCATTTCTTGATGATGAACCAATCATACATAAAAGTAATCCCAATATAGATATGGAATATACAGCTTTTAGCTTGATATCCTTAGCAAAGAATAAAAGCATTAAGAGAATCGGAGAGATTAGGGAGGTATATAACCCTACGTAATTAGGGTTATATAACGATAAGTACACCCGATTTTTTTCAAAAGCAAATCGCAGTTGATCCAATATATCCCAGTTTGCAGAAGGAACAATTAGTTTTTTTCCCATTGTGGATTCATAGAAACTATGTCCAGTAGCCTGGGTAAGTCCAAGAAGGCACATTACCAACACACTTATTGTAAGCCATTTTATAATTACAGATACATCCTCCTGGGAGTTTACAACTATGTAAGCATAATAAACAACAAGGCAATATCCTAAAAGCACATATATAGATTCAAATTGTTCGAAGATGCCATTAAAACCATAAGAAGAGTATTTGGAGAAAACAGTAGACAATAAAGCAAGTAATCCATATATTCCCAATGGTATTAGGAGCTTTGTAAATTTATATTTACCATCTTCTATGATAAGGTTGGAGCTGCTCTTACTTTGGGATTTGCTACGTAAAAACATCCAAAGTAATAATGCTGCGATTATAAAACTGGTTAATATAAAGAAAAGACTTTTATAATATAAGAAGAAATCAGTTTGGGTATCGTCAGCAGAGAACCAAGGAAATTCAGACAAGTTTGCATTGTAGATTTTCATTCTTACAATTAGGGGAAGTATACTTATAATAAATATAAGTGGAATCAGTAAGGGATTCCGGGTAGTATCGCTAGAAGATGTATATTTTTTATTCTGAGCTATTTTCTTTGACATGATATCTCCTTTTTGTGTATATAATAAAATTGTGCTAGTTTATAGGCACTACATTTATTATACAATATTCTATTAAATCTTCAAGTAAAAGAGGTTTGGGGACGGGGCTTTTTGCAAAAAGCCCCGTCCCCAAATGAAGTATTTGGAATTGTCGTTAAATTAATAACAATATTTACTAAGTTAAATAATGGCTATAACATTAGTAAAATAAGGAATTAATGAAAAAATAGCTAGTTTATGTAATATTTATACTCTTAACAATGAAATTATATATTTTGCACAAAAACACTTGATTTATAAGGAATTTAGAGTATAATATTAATAGAATGTATTGTTAAATAAAAAACAATCATCTAAAATAATATGAAAACTAAAATTTTAACAGTAATCTTATCTATGTAAAGGAGAAAGAAAATGAACGACATTTTTGATTTATCAGGAAGAGTAGCAGTTATTACAGGAGCATCATCAGGTTTAGGCGTGCAGATGGCAAAAGCACTTGCAGCTAAAGGTGCTGATATTGTTGTAATGGCAAGAAGAAAAGAAAAGTTGGAGAGTGTTGCCAATGATATTAGAGCGCTTGGTGTAAAATGTCTTCCGGTTCAATGTGATGTTTCAGATACTGAAAGTACAATAGCAGCAGCTAAAGCTGTAGAAGATGAATTCGGTAAAGTAGATATTCTTATTAATAATGCAGGCTCAGGTGGAGTTGGACCAGCTGAAGATACTCCAGATGATGAATGGAATCATACAGTAAATATCGATATGGGTGGCGTATTTAAAGTAACTAGAGCATTTGCTAAGATGATGATTAAACAACAATACGGAAGAGTAATTAATATAGCATCAATGTATGGTATGGTTGGTAATAATGTTGCTCCTGCAGTTGCTTATCATGCAGCAAAGGGTGGAGTTGTTAATATGACAAGAGCATTAGCAGCTGAATGGTCAAAACATGGAATTACTGTAAATGCAATCTGCCCAGGATATTTTGCAACAGAATTAACGATTGATACATTATCTACTGAAGAATTCGGTGCATATGCAAAATCAGCAGTTCCTGTAGGACGTTATGGTAATGAAGGTGAACTTGATAGTACAGCACTATATCTTGCTTCTCCAGCATCTTCTTATGTTACAGGTGCAATTATTCCAGTTGATGGTGGATATACTTGCGTATAATATAAGATGTTATATGTACATATATATAGAAGAGATAATAAGACGACTAGCCGTTAATAAGGCTAGTCGTTTTTAGGATAATTTAAAGAAAAGCAAGCAGCTCATTCATGAATCTTTCTTCTATTACAACAAGTTTTTTGGCCAATGCCTGACTTTCTGCTGAAGCATCTTTATATTTATTAATATATTGGCTCAGTGATTTGATGCCCATATTGCAACCATCGGTCATTAATTCAGCAATCTTTTTTGTATCATCATTGATCATTAGCTTT
>CAZAKD010000162.1:516-4511 GCA_964485435.1 uncultured Lachnospiraceae bacterium | reverse complement strand
GTGGAGGAATAACCCCACAATCTACCATTTTGCAAGCTTTTTCTCAAGCTTGCCTAGTGCAAGATCAGATATTACAGCCATTAATGCTGTTGGCAAAGCCCCGGCCCATATTATGGGTGCTCCATTCGTTACATTAATGCCTCTAGAGATAATATCTCCTAGTCCTCCTGCTCCAATAAATGTCCCCACTGCGGTTATGCCCACAGAGATTACAATTGCATTGCGAATGCCTGCCATAATAACAGATAACGATAAAGGTACCTCCACTTTAAAACGTATCTGACTTCTAGTCATTCCAACTCCTTTTGCTACATCTAGCAGACTTTTGTTTACATTCCTAACTGCAGTGTAGGTATTTTTTAGAATTGGAAGCATGGAGTATAGAAATACTGTCATTACAACTGTGTTTGTTCCAAGACCCATAACTACCATTAGAATAGATAGCATCGCTAAAGACGGAATTGTTTGAATAATATTTGTAAGAGCTATGATCCATCCAGCTAATTTTCTATGCCTAGCAATATAAAATCCAATAGGTATTGCTACAATTGCAGCAAATAATACTCCATAAATTGATATTAGAAAATGTTTTAAAAATTGTTCTATAACATATCCACCATTTACTTGATAGTATTTGATTAGAGCTTGCATTATTTGTCCTCCTGTTCTTCTACTAAAGGCAGTATATTTCGAACTATACTTTTATAAATTTCTCTTCTGGCAAGGGGTACAACGTTTTTCTCTTCAAAATAATTATTGTCTTTGAGAAACTGCTTTGCAACAACCCGCGGTTCAATCTGCTCTTCATCTGAGATTCTATTTAGTTTTTGCATCATGCTAGAATCGATTTCACCTTCTAGTTTTAAGAGTACTGTTTCAATATCAGGATATCTTCGTAATAATGCCTTTGTTATAACTGGACTTGCATCATAAGGCGGAAACAAATGTAGATCATCCTCTAAAATCACAAGATCATAAGCATCTATTCTCCCATCTGTAGAATAACCAAGAACAACATCCATCTCACCCGCACGCACTGCGTCATATACTAGACCAATCTCCATAGGACGAAGATAATTAATTTCAAAACCATATAAATTCTTAAAATTTTCATACCCATCGCCTTTACGTTCAATCCAGCTAGTATCTACTCCTACTTTAATAGTAGTAGCAAAGTTTTTTAAATCACTTACTTTAGTAATATTTTTTTCCTCAGACATCTTTTTTGATATCATGAATGCATATGTGTTTTCAAAACCATAAGAAGGAAACCAAACCATATCATACTTATCGCTATATCCCTTTACTACTTCTTCTAGTGCTTTATCAGGGTCAGTTGTAGCTTCTAGCCCTAATTCTCCTGTTAATGAAGTTCCAGTATACATTGCTCCAGATATATTCGCTTCCTCTCCTGTCAGTGCTTGAACGATTAACATTGTTGATCCTAGGTTATTTATCAAGTTTGTATCTGTATATGCTAGATAATGATCACACATCTGACTAACAATCTCAGCAAGAATTTGACGTTCCGTAGTATTACCACCTGCAATTACAATTCCATCTTTTTCTACATTTGTTCCAAGCCCTGGAAGGGAACATCCTGATATTGTAAGAGATAGCGTTAATATTACTGAAATAATAATACAGTAAGTACTCTTTTTTTTGTTATTTTTATTACACATTGACTCTCTCCTTATCAGATACATCTATAATTGGACTACTTGTTTTTGGTGTTATTTTTTGTTCTATATACCCTAATATTATATCAAATAACAGAGCCATCACTGTTACCGGAACAGTACCAGCAATTATTGCATGGTAATTAAAATTATTGAGTCCCATAAAAATAAAATCCCCTAGTCCACCTGCACCAATATATGATGCTAGCGTTGCCCATGCAACCATGTATACCGCTGATAGGCGAACTCCTGACATAATTATAGGAAAAGCCAATGGAACTTGTACATAGAAAACAACTTGTAACCACGCCATACCCATACCCTTTGATGCATCAAGGATATTCTCATTTACTGAATTCATTCCAAGATATGTATTGCGCAAAATTGGAAGTAAAGAATATATTACTAAAGCTATAATTGCTGGAAATTTCCCCACACCAAACAAAGGAACCATGATTGCTAATAAAGCTAAAGAAGGAACTGTTTGCAAGATAGAACAAATTGATATAATCAGCTGAGATATCTTAGGAAACCTTGTAAGGACAATACCTGTAGGTATTGCAATAGCAGTACCAATTAATAATGCTAATGCTGATATTAAAAAATGTTCGCCAGTTTTTTCTATGATCATTGTGCTATTTTGTATTATATAATCAAACATTTTTTCCTCCTATATGTTAACTTCTTCAGGGTTGGTCTGATCAATTGCTTCATACCCTTCAGGTTGATAGTCACTCCAGTAACTTTCATATATTCGGTCTACAACTGCAGCACGAGTTACAAGACCTAATAATACGCGTTCTTCATTTACAACTGGAAGATTACGATAGCCCAGATCATTGATATAATAAAAAGCATCTCTAATTCTAGTGTTATTATATATATATATTGTTGGCTTCGCATGATTACCCACAAGGTCACTTCCCATACGTCTACGATCTAGTTCAAATATATCAACATGCCCCAATAAGTGCTTATCTTCATCTACTACAAAAAGCGTATCTACTCGTTTTTCTCTCATAATACGAATAGCTTCTGCTACTGTTGTATGAGCCAATGTATAGATCGGATTACGTATCATCATCTCTTCCACAGTTTCAATATTAAATACAGCTTGGCTTAAACGTTCTTCACCCAGCAAGTCCCTAACAAAATCATTGGCTGGAGAAGATAATATATTATCTGGAGTATCAAATTGAACTACTTCACCTTGATCCATGATAACCATTCTATCAGATAACTTTAATGCCTCATCTATATCATGAGTAACAAATATAATTGTCTTACCCAGTTCTCGTTGCAAACGTTTCACAAGCTGCTGAAGTGTGTCACGGGTTATAGGATCTAATGCGCCAAATGGTTCATCCATCAGTATGATATCTTGATCTGCTGCCAATGCTCGGATAACACCAATTCGCTGCTGCTGTCCCCCTGATAGCTCAGATGGATAGTTATCCAAATAACTCTCAGGTAGATCCACTTTACGTAGCAAGTCATGTGCTAATTTATTCATTTTATCTTCTGACCATTTCAAAAGCTTTGGTACCATTACTATATTTTCATATATAGTCATATGTGGCATTAATCCAATCTGCTGAATTACATAACCGATACGTCTTCTCAGATTAATTTCATTTATCTTACTTATATCTCTTCCTTCAATTTCAACCGTACCTGATGTTGGAACATTCATTCGATTAATCATTCGCATACAAGTGGTTTTACCACTACCAGATGTTCCTATAAAACAGATAAACTCCCCTTTATTAAACTTTAGATTAACATTTTTTAACGCAACTTTATTACCAGGATATATCTTAGATATATTCTTAAACTCTATCATTATAATGCTCCTCTTATATATAATGTTTGTTAATTAGTTTCTATTTCTTTTCTTATTCTATCCTTTCTTAAAGAATATCATGCTTTTTTGATTATATTTTAAGAGTGAGTGAGTTATAATTATAACAAATAGTTATAAATGAAAGGACTCACTCTGATACCATCTCAATAGTAACCATTCAGGAATTTCAATTAAAAGATTAAGGAAGATCACTTCTATATTCTAAAATATCACCTGGCTGGCAGTCAAGAGCTTTGCATATAGCATCTAGAGTTGAGAATTTAATTGCTTTTGCCTTTCCATTTTTTAAAATAGATAGATTCGCCATAGCTATTCCAACCTTTTCTGTTAGTTCCGTTACACTCATTTTTCTTTTAGCTAGCATTACATCAATATTAATTATTATTGCCATATATTCACCTCACACAGTTAGATCGTTTTCTAATTTCATAGTAATCGCATCTTGTAAAAGC
>CAZAKD010000162.1:0-487 GCA_964485435.1 uncultured Lachnospiraceae bacterium | reverse complement strand
TCTTTAAGAAAATCATAGAATATCTTTGTTTCAAAAACAACACCTCTCTTTAATTTTATTTTTCAACATAACTATAATAACATATTATTTATCGAATTACAATAAATTTTTATTAATCCAAAATATTTATTTAATGTTTTCTTATATAAATTCTTTTTCACACAAAAAAAGATTGGCAAATAGCCAATCTTTTATCTGTTTATCTAGAATGTAACGTCTGTAATACACCCTTAGTGATAATTACCAGTCTCATAACACCATTTTGCTATCTCAGTAATAAGTGGGAGTGGTAAAGTTTTACTGTATGGAAATTGAATCGCACCTTTACTTGTCTTATATTCCTCTAGTCTATCAAGAAAATGTGCAACAGCCTTATCACCTGGGTAGAGGCCGATGTGTTTTTTAAATGCCGCGAAATGAATTATATTGTGTTTGCGCCAAAACGTTGGCATACTCCACGAGATTCTCTCTTCAGCTTCTGGAAGGG
>CAZAKD010000161.1:0-4521 GCA_964485435.1 uncultured Lachnospiraceae bacterium | reverse complement strand
AAAGGCCTGTCAAGAACAATCTGTCCTTCTGTAATATACCCAGTTAAGTCCGGTATTGGATGAGTAATATCATCATTAGGCATAGTTAGAATTGGAACCTGTGTTACAGATCCTTTTGAACCTTTTACAATGCCTGCACGTTCATATAAAGTTGCCAATTCGCTATACAGATATCCTGGATAGCCTTTTCTACTTGGAATCTCTCCTTTTGAGGAAGAAACTTCACGCATGGCTTCTGCAAATGATGTCATATCAGTTAAGATAACTAGTACATGTTTTCCTTTATCAAAAGCTAAGTATTCTGCCGCAGATAGGGCTACCTTAGGAGTAATCAGTCGTTCCACGACTGGATCATTAGCAAGATTTAGAAACATGACAACATGAGATATCGCACCACTTTCTTCAAAGGTACGACGGAAAAATTCAGCAACATCATGTTTAACGCCCATTGCAGCAAATACAATAGCAAACTCTTCATCAGAATCACTTCCTAAGGAAGCTTGCTTTACAATCTGTGCTGCTAATTCGTCATGAGGAAGACCATTTCCAGAGAAGATAGGAAGCTTTTGTCCTCGAATTAACGTTGTTAAACAGTCAATGGCAGAGATTCCAGTTTTAATATAGTTACGAGGATATTCTCTAGAACATGGATTAAGAGGCTCTCCGTTAACGTTTCTTGTTACTTCGGGTGTAATATTCCCTAGTCCATCAATTGGAGTTCCAATTCCGTTAAAGATTCTACCTAGTACTTCTTCTGATAAGGCAATTTCCATTGGATGTCCCGTTAATTTAGTATGAGTATTTTTTAAGGACATTTCATCAGTGCCTTCAAAGACTTGAATAACAGCTTTGTCTTCATAGATTTCAACAATGCGGCCAATCTTTGTAATATTACCTTCTACGGTGATCTCTACAATCTCTTCGTAGGAAGCGTCTTGAACGCCTTCTAGTACAACTAGGGGTCCATTAATTTCACTTAAACCTAAATATTCAACTGACATAGTAACCCCTCCTTTTAAGCATTTGTTTTAATAAGACCATTATAAAACTCATCAATATCACGTTTGTAATCATCAAATTTATTTAGTTCATCATTGGCAACATCATATTTAATAGAGATAATATTATCAAAGATATTATCTTCTCTAAGAAGTGACATAGGCATATTAAGTGCAATTAGCTTTTTAGATTTAGAGTATAAGTATAGGATTGTTCTCATCATAAGTAACTGTTTATCTAATGGAACATAGGTATCTGAAGGATGGTACGCATTCTGCTGTACGAACCCAAGGCGGATGACACGAGCAATTTCAAGTGTAAGCTTTTGGTCGTCTGGTAATACATCACTACCGATTAACTTTACAATCTCATTTAATTTACTTTCTTCTGTTAATATACTAATTAGTTGATTTCGACAATCAACAAAATCATTTCCTACATTTTCTGCATACCAAGGGGCTAAATCACCAATATATTCACTATAACTTGATAGCCATTGAATTGCAGGGAAATGTCTCGCATAGGCGAGAGCTTTATCTAGCGCCCAAAAACATCTAACAAATCGTTTGGTATTTTGGGTTACTGGTTCAGAGAAATCACCGCCTTGTGGTGACACAGCACCTATAATTGAAACACTACCTTCAGTACCATTTAGATTGAACATAAATCCAGCTCTTTCATAGAAGGCAGAAAGTCTAGAGGCAAGGTAAGCAGGGAATCCTTCTTCAGCAGGCATCTCTTCAAGACGACCTGATAATTCACGCAATGCTTCTGCCCAACGAGAGGTAGAATCAGCCATAATAGCCACATGATATCCCATATCTCTGTAATACTCTGCTAAGGTAATGCCAGTATAGATACTTGCCTCACGGGCAGCTACTGGCATATTAGAGGTGTTAGCAATTAATGTTGTTCTATCAAGCAATGGATTACCTGACTTGGGATCAACTAACTTAGAGAAGTCTTCTAGAACTTGAGTCATTTCATTTCCACGCTCACCGCAACCTATATATACAATAATATCTGCATCAGACCATTTGGCAAGTTGATGTTGCATCATGGTTTTACCAGTTCCAAAACCACCAGGAATAGCAGCTGTGCCACCTTTTGCAATTGGGAAAAGGGTATCAATAATTCTTTGGCCAGTAATAAGTGGACGATCAGAAGGGAAACGTTTTGAAACAGGTCTTGGAATGCGAATAGGCCATTTTTGTGTTAAGGTTAGTTCGTGTAACATTCCATCACTATCTTCTATTGTAACAATTGTATCATTAATGGTATATTGGCCATCTGGAGCAACATGAGTTACAATTCCAGATATCTTAGGTGATACCATAGATTTATGGATTATAGCTGAAGTCTCAGGTACTTCTGCAATAATAGTGCCACCAAAGACTTCTTCCCCTACAGACACGGTTATGTGCACATCCCATAATTTTTCAGTATCTAATGATGAAACGGAGATACCTCTTGATATAAAAGCTCCCGACTGCTCTGCAACAGCTTTTAAAGGCCTTTCAATACCATCAAATATCTGACCAATAATGCCAGGTGCTAAAGTAACAGAGATAGCGTTTCCAGTTGATATTACTTCTTCTCCGGGTTTGAGTCCAGTTGTTTCTTCAAATACCTGTATTGTTGTAGTTTCCTTTGTAAGACCAATGACTTCACCGATGAGTTTTTGTTGACCCACAAGTACCATTTCTGACATCTTAAATCCTAGGTTTCCCTTAAGATAAACAATAGGGCCATTAATCCCATATATACTTCCTTTAAGTTCCATGAGGAGCATCCTCCGTTTATTATAATTTATATAAGATCCAATTAGTTACGATATAACTATTAATTATAGTACAAATTTTTCTTTATTATCTTTTAACTGTGTAGCAAATGATTTATCAATGAGTATATTTTTTGAGTGAATCACGGCGCGTATTCCACCTAAGAAGTTGATAGTGCTTAGTGTAAGTGAAGTGCCTGTTTTAGATTCTAACAATTCTAATTTATCCTTATCAGAAGGATTAATATAGATTGTAATTGGTTCGTTTTTTGAGAAACTCTTTGCAAACAGAATCTGTTGCTCTAGTAGAGATGTATAATCGTCTGTTTTCATATAATCTTCAAGTTTTTTTAATACATCTGTAAATAAAGAATCTGTTAGTTCCTTTGATCTGTCACTTACAATTCTTTTGAATTTAAGAATTTGTGTTGAAATTGCTTTGTTTTTCTCGCGATTTAAGTTCTTATTCTCTATTTCAATTGTTAAATTTGCTTTTCGCAGTGACTCTTTTTTATGTTCTTCAAATATTACATCTAAAGATTGTCGGCATTCATCAATAATGGAAAGGCTTCGATTCGTAGCATCTTCCATAGCTGTATTATAAAAGTTATCTAATTTTTCATCTAGGGTCATTGTATTCACCTCTCTGTTGTTATAATTTGAGTCCAATTGCTTCGCTAATATAAGAAGTAATAAAATCAGGCTTTCGGCCAGTTCCATGCCGATCTGGAATCTCAATTATTAATGGACGGCGTCTATTCAGTTTTACATCATCAATAATCTCTGGGAATTCTCTACCGAACTTCTCTGTAATTAATATAATTCCGATCTCATTATTTGCAATAGCATTTTCCAATTGTTGTTTCAAATGTTTCTTAGAGTGAATTACAACACCATCAACACCAGCAAGTCGCATTCCGGTGTAAGTATCAACGTTATCGCTGATTAGGAACATACGCATAATTTCATCCTCCTTCTGTATTACTATTGAATATTGGAATTATCCTAAAATCATGAAAGAGATAAGCATTCCATATAATGCAACACCTTCTGCAAGGGCAACGAAGATTAAGGCTTTACCCATAATAGAAGAGTCTTCACTTAGTGCCCCAAGTGCAGCTGATGCAGCACTTGCAACAGCGATTCCAGCTCCTATGGTAGACATACCAGTAGATAATGCAGCTGCAATATATTTTAATCCGTCAGCAGAAGAAGTTGCAACATTAGAGGCTTCAGCAGCTGATACATGTCCGCCAAATAATAGGATATTTCCAACAACTAATGCTCCAAAAAATAAGAATAAGTTTGTAGCTAAAGTAAGTTTAAAAGTTTTTTTTCTTTTCTTCTCAGATAATAAAAATGAACCAAAAGGGATAATAATGCTAGATAATAATGCGAATACTAAAACATATTTTGTCATAATAATTTCCTCCAATATAATAATTTATTAAATTTGTGTTTTATATGGTTTAAATTCTTTACCGCTTCCTTTATAAAAACGGCTAAACATTTCGTAATATTCTAAACGAAGAACCTGAATACCTACAATAAGGCCTTCTAAGCAAACCACAAAAATGTTACCTAAGATAATAATAAGATAATTAGGATTTTCTTCAGCTTTTCCCAACATAAGCACAACAGACATCATTCCTGCATGGCTTAGTGCAAAAGAGCCTACACGTACAAAAGAAACCGTATTGGTGATAAAGCTTAGTACTATTTCAAATAATTCAAAGAAAGAT
>CAZAKD010000160.1:0-4547 GCA_964485435.1 uncultured Lachnospiraceae bacterium | reverse complement strand
GCTCCCTAGGAGGTGATCGTCTTTCTACCTATCCAAGAAAATATAATACCTTATGTTTTAAGAAAAGTCGAGGAGATGAATATCTATACATTGTAATTAGAACTTTATTCATGTATCAATAGTTGGAATGAATGATATAAAGGAAGAACTCCTTCTCCAACCTAAGATATAGATTTTATTAGAATTAGCATAGCTTTTAGCTATGACTTTATTATACCAGGAGGATAATAATGAAAGAAAATAAATTGCATGATCAAGATGATTTTGTAGATAATCTCTCTCGAATTATGGAGACTGCAGATGTGGTTGCAAAGAAAGCAAGTGAAGATGCTGGAACAATGGAGGGAATCACGTTCATTCTGGAAGACAGTGTATCACAGATGAAAGATGTAACTGTTGCAAGTGGAACGATGAAGGAATCCTCAGAATCAGCCAACACGGTTGTCAAAGATGGATTTATTACTGTTGAAAAGCTTTCTGATGAGATGACTGATGTAAATGATAAGATGGTACATACAGTTGAGTCTATGCATGATTTAAGTGAAGAAAGTACGAAAATCTTTGAAATATTAACTACTTTGGATAAGATTACAAGTAAAACGAACTTACTTTCTTTAAATGCTTCTATTGAGGCAGCAAGGGCGGGTGCAAATGGTCGTGGATTTGCAGTAGTAGCAGAAGAGATTCGTAAGCTGGCAGAAAACTCAAAGAATTTTACAAATCAGATTAATGAAATTTTAGGGGTAATTTTAAATAAGATTAATGGAGTAACAGATCAAGTTCTATCACAGAAAAAAATTGTAGAAAGCTGTAAGAATGATTCTAATTCAGTCAAAGATATATTTAAAGACATTCAAGATAACATGGGAACTGTTACAGATCAATCTGGATATGTGAATGAACAAGTATCCATATTAACTATGGCATTTGAAAACACTTTAGATGAATTTAGAGGCATTAATGAATCCTTTGATAACACTGCCAATAGTATGAAAGAAGTGGCTAATCATATTAAAGAGATTGATGAAATGATAGGGCAATAAATATAACAAAATCATACCAAGAGACTACTTACTAGAATAGTCTCTTGGTGTTTTATTGTACATTTTTTTAAATGCTCTCTGGAAAGTTGAATAATCCTTAAAACCACACCGTAACGCGACTTCAGTGGCTGGAACCTTCTCTCTGAGCATATCTGCTGCAAGAAGTAAACGTTTTTGCGTAATATAACTGTGTATTGTAAAACCCGTCTCCTCTTTAAACCTATGCATCAGATAATGTTTACTAATAAAGAGCTTCTCTGAAAGAATAGTAATAGAAAGTTCACTCTCTAGATGCTTATTAATATAAATAATGAGTTCTTCAATCTTGGGATCATAGCTATAAGAAGATGGTTGATGAATGGATGAAGAGTCTATTAGTATTCGATTAATATAGATAACAAATTGTATAAAAATACTATCTGCTAATAATTTAGATGCAAAGTTAGTTTCATTTATAGCATTCTCTAATGAGTTGAGTAGTAGATTAAGTTGGTTTCTTAGTGGATTCTTTAAACGAACTAAGTTAAAGCTACGTTCTCCTGCTAGCTTAAAACAAGTGGATAGATCTACACCTTTTTGATTATAAGTATCAATGAATGAGGGATTTACCCATATAACAATTCGTTCATAAGGAAGATTAGAATTGATGATTACTTTATGAATATCATGATGATTTACCAGCAAAATATCCCATGGCTTTAAATAATAGGATTTACCTTCTACAATATAGGTAACTTCACCAGATACAAAAATAACAATTTTATCAAAATCATGATAGTGGTTTTCGATATTTTGCTCCACCTGATCTTTAATGTGAAACAATCTAAAATTCTGATTTAAATAACCTCTTTTGTCATCCGGTCTTAATCCTTCCATTGAATGATCCTCCTGAATAAGACAGCACTATTTGCAATGTTTAGAACATTATATCATATATACATTGTAAAAGATATAGAATATGATAGGATTATCAAGTAAACTTAATCATCAGATAATAATTCAAGGAGGAGCAATCATGAATATTATAATAGATAGATATAGTGGGTATGGCAAAACCTATCTTATTTGGGATATAGTGAAGAATCAGATGAATTTAGATGCTGATAAGATTAGACATATGAATAGAAATAATTTGTTTTTAAATGAGTGTGAAATATTATGTGGACCAATTGGTGGCAAGGATAGTTTAGAGTTCTTAGCGTTTAATAAATATGGGAATCCCGTTGACAAGACAATTCAAAATATTAATGTGTTTCGTAAATACACAGAGGATAAATTATATAGCACTGATGAAAAAGAGTCCATACGAGGCATAGGTTTTATTATGTTAAGTGACAATCTGGTTAAGGAATTGGAAAGTAGCAGACATACAAAACGTCAAAGTGGGGATAAAAATGAGAAAAGAGCAATATAAGTCAGCATTATGACGAATTTGTACTAATGTGGTCGTTTACAAAATGTAGAATATGGTGGTATAATTTATTTATTAATGTATCAGGGGAGGTATTCTATGTTTGGTAAGGGAAAAAGTTCGTCAGATGTGAAAAAATCTTCTATTCGATTTGACGAA
Organism: uncultured Lachnospiraceae bacterium; assembly: GCA_964485435.1. Lineage (GTDB taxonomy): Bacteria > Bacillota > Clostridia > Lachnospirales > Lachnospiraceae > CAZAKD01. Next base: position 1,934 of record CAZAKD010000160.1, on the reverse strand, counting down.
AAATTGTTAAAATGGGACTTTCAGAGTGAATCACTTGGTGGTAAAGATGATAAGTATAGCCAAATATATCACAACTATCAAGAGTATTTTACTCATTTTAAAAATGAATTTACTGATGTAAAGTCTATATCTAGCCAATTAGAAGGGGTTATTGAGAACTTATCAGAGACATCTGTGAGTGTAAAATCTTCAACAGAATATATTGCACGAGGTTCCCAAAGTCAGGCAGAAGATATTGGTAGATGTATGAATGTTGCAGACAATCTAGCCCAAAAGATTAATAGTATGGATGCTCAATCTAAGGAATTAATACAATTGGCATACGGTATGAGTGAAGAAAATCTAAGTGGTAAAGATGCAATTAATAACCTTACTTTGAATCAGGAGAAGAATCAAGAAGTGATTCAATCTATAACAGAAGAGATATATTTATTATTAAGTAAGACTCAGAAGATTAACGAGGTAACCAATGTTCTATATGGAATAGCATCTCAAACCAATCTTCTTGCATTGAATGCATCTATTGAAGCAGCACGTGCAGGAGAAGCAGGAAAAGGTTTTGCAGTTGTTGCAGATGAAGTTCGTAAGTTGTCTGAAGAAAGTAGGGCAGCAAGTGAACATATTAATAATTCCATTGCAGATATTGTGAAAGAGTTAGATGTGTTAAAACAGACGATAGATATGTCAGGAGATACATTTGAGGCACAAACTATTGCAGTTGAGAAGGCCACAAGGACGATGGAAGCAGTTAACACTTCTGTAGATTCATTTATAGAGAGACAGAAAGAATTCAATCATGAGGTAGTAGCCTTATCACAAGACAAAGAAGTCTTGATAGATTCTATAAGTAGTATAGCATCTGTTGTAGAAGAAGCTTCAGCAACAACAGAAGAAGTAGCCAGCCTTACAATTACTCAAGATAGTCTTACCGGATTATTGGTAAAGATGTCTCAAGAGTTGTGTAGTAAAGTAGACCTCATGGATGAAAACTCTAAGAAAATTCAGACTCCAGTATTGAATAAAAGTAAGAAAAAAGTAGCTATGATATGGGATCTAGATGACCCATTTTGGGAACCAGCTACAAAGGAAGCAATCAAGTCTGGTAAAATACTTAATTTCGATATTCAAATTTTTGCCCCTAAGACAAGGGGAGATAGTGGTACTAATGAGATGGTATCCTATCTAGATAAGATTCTTGAAGAATGTTATGATGCAATTGTAATATCCCCTATTATTGATCCAAAGGTTGCAGATAGATTAAAGAAAGCAACTGATATGGGAATCAAAATTGTATTTATTCAATCAATTGTACCTGGAATTCCATATGAAGCTCTTGTGGGTACCAATGCAATTCAATGTGGGGCAAATGCAGCTAATGTTGCCAGAAACCTTATAGATAATAAGGGAGAAGTCATAATATCTATGTGGAAAAACAATAAACTGGAATCCATTGAAGAACGTGCACAAGGATTTATCCAAGAATTAAGTAAACAGAGAGATATTAGAATAACAAAAGTAGATGTATCAGGGGAACCAACCAAGGAAGAAGCAGAACAAGAGATTAAAAAGATGCTTCAAAACAATCCAAATACAGATTTGCTATTTGCAACCAATGTAGGCTGGGGACTAGCATATGCCCGTTATCTTGAAAAATACAAACCAAATGTAAAAGTAGTTACAATTGACTTTACCAAAGATGTGGCTCAATACATGAAGAAGGGTTGTGTAGACGCGGCAATTGCTCAGCGTCCTTTTGCTTGGGGATCTGTTACTCTTGAGATTCTTTCTGATGTATTCAAAGGAAAGAAAGTAAACAAATACAAGGATACAGGAACTTATGAAGTGAATATGAATAACATTCAGATATTTGAACAAAGATTTTAGGCAATTGGGGACGGGGCTTTTTAAGTTGGGGACGGTACCTAACGCGTTAG
>CAZAKD010000159.1:1670-4553 GCA_964485435.1 uncultured Lachnospiraceae bacterium | reverse complement strand
TCAAAGTGTAAGTGTTATCAAACAACTTGTAAAAGTTATTGTAACAATCTCTCATGATGAAAAAGAAGTTAGAGAGTATAAGGTTGAGGAACTTAAATTTAAACCTAAAAGAAGAAAAGAAAAAATTGCGATAGATGCAGAACTAAAAGAACTGGAATTATTAGAGAAGAAGGAAGGAAAATCTTTATTAGATGATGAATAACCTACTAGAAGATGAAAGAATTGATGATCTACAAAGAAATCATTTAAAAATAATTCAAAATTCAAAGAAGTTTTGCTTTGGAATGGATGCCGTATTGCTATCTGGTTATACAAAAGTAAAAGAAGGTGAAATTGTTCTAGACCTAGGTACTGGTACTGGAATAATTCCTATTCTTCTTGAAGGTAAAACAAAAGGTAAACATTTTTCTGCTCTTGAGATACAAGAAGAAAGTGCCTTAATGGCTCGAAGAAGTGTTGCTTTGAATAAACAGGAAGAAAAAATAGATATAATAATAGGTGACATCAAGGAAGCCTCTAAGATATTTGGAGCGGCTTCCTTTGATGTTATAACAACCAATCCACCATATATGACAGGCAGTCATGGTTTAGTGAATCCTAATGCAGAGAAAGCTATTGCAAGACACGAAATCTCCTGCACCTTAGATGATATAATTAAAGAGTCATCAAAGGTACTAAAAGAAAATGGAAGGTTTTATATGGTACACAGGCCGTTTCGACTTGCTGAGATTATTGTAACAATGTCAAAATACAGGATAGAACCAAAGCGTATTCGATTGGTTCATCCATATAGGGATAAAGAGCCTAATATGGTATTAATAGAAGGTATTAAAGGTGCAAAGCCGAGGGTCACGGTAGAAGCACCACTAGTAGTATATGAGTCACCAGGCATATATACCAATGAGATCATAGATATCTATGGGTATTAATAATCTTTTGACTGATAAAGGAGAAAAGATGGCAGGTAAATTATATTTATGTGGAACACCTATAGGGAATCTGGAGGATATCACATATAGAGCAGTAAAAACGTTAAAAGAGGTAGATTTAATTGCAGCAGAGGATACAAGGCATAGTATTAAATTGTTGAATCATTATGAAATTAATACACCAATGACGAGCTATCACGAATTTAATAAATATGATAAAGCGAAATATTTAGTGGATAAGATGAAAGAAGGCCTTAATATTGCAATAATTACAGATGCAGGTACACCAGGAATATCTGATCCAGGAGAAGAACTTGTGAAGGAGGCATATGTAAATGGAATTGAAGTCACTTCAATACCAGGCCCTACTGCTTGTATAACGGCATTAACCTTATCAGGATTACCAACTAGGAGATTCGCCTTTGAAGCTTTTTTACCACACGATAAGAAAGATAAACAATATATTTTAGAGGAATTAAAAAATGAAACAAGAACAATCATCCTATATGAAGCACCTCATAGATTGTTAAAAACACTAATAGAATTAAAAGAATCATTGGGTGATAGACGAATTACTATATGTAGGGAGCTTACGAAACGGTATGAAACATTATTTCAGACAACTATTGTAGAAGGAATTGACTATTATAGGATGAATGAGGCAAGAGGAGAATGTGTTATCGTTATTGAAGGAAAAAGTAAAGAATTAGTAATAGAAGAAGAAATAAACAAGTGGTTGTCTATAAGTGTACTAGAGCACCTTGATATATATTTATCAAAGAAGATGAATAAAAAGGATGCCATGAAGGCTGTTGCCATAGATAGAGGTGTATCTAAAAGGGATATATATGAAGATATTCTTATAGAAGAAAAGAAAAAAACAAAGTAAAAAAGAGTAGATAAAGGGGGAACTTTATCTACTCTTTTTTCTTACAAACAGGGGAGTTTGTGAGAAAGAAACTAAAATTTATTCAATGATTCCAGCTAGTTTTGCAAGCTCAATAATTGATTTTTTAGAAACTTTTTTACCATGATAATCTACTAGTTCGTCTTTTTCGCCACTAAAAATATCTGTTGGTTCATATTTTCTTAAAACGATTTTGTCTTCATCTACGAAGATTTCTAATGGATCTCTTTCTCCAACACCTAAAGTTCTTCTTAATTCGATAGGAAGAGTGATACGACCAAGTTCATCTAATTTTCTAACAATTCCTGTACTTTTCATAATTTTTTCTCCTTTACAAGTTATTTACATATTTAAAATAACATAGGGAAAATCTAAAGTCAATTGAAATTATTATGATGAAGTAGCATTAATTTAATATTGGAAATAAAATAAGCTTAGAAAAACATTAAAAGTAAATTAATGGCACACTAAAAAAAACTTCGAATAATATGTATTTAATTAGAAATCACAGGAGAATAAAGGGGAGGAGAGAAATAAAATGGGTTTATAAATGTAAAAATGTTGATTTTAGAAATATAAAAAAGTAGTAAAAATAATAAATAATTTTAAATGTAAAAAATAGATTGTTAATAAAATAGCATAATCTTAATATAAAAAGTATCTAAGAATTTGAATTAAGTATAACAATAATAATTAAAAGAATAATTGACATAAATTTATAATATATTAACATAAAAGGCAATGGGAGAATGTACATATGCTTAATTATATATGGGGAATAATGATTATTGTTGGAATAGTATATGGGACAGTGACAGGAAGGATCTCAGATGTAAGTACAGCAACAATTCAGTCTGCAAAAGAAGCGGTTACTCTCTGTATCACTATGCTTGGTATTATGTCCATGTGGACTGGTATTATGCGAATTGCAAAAACATCTGGACTAATGGATGCTTTAACTAAAGTCTTACGTCCAATAATAAACATGTTGTTCCCAGGCATTCCTAAAAATCATGTAGTTAACGAATATATTACTTCCAATATGGT
>CAZAKD010000159.1:0-1570 GCA_964485435.1 uncultured Lachnospiraceae bacterium | reverse complement strand
TATCGTAGCGAGAAAGTTTGTATCCAGGAAGGAGATTAAGAGAAGATGAACCTATTACTCTATCTTTCAGATTTTATGATACCATTTATTATATTTTATATAGTCGGGTTTGGAATATTAATGAAGGTTAATGTGTATGATGATTTTGTAGAAGGTGCAAAGGACGGGCTTATGGTTGTTGTTAATATTTTGCCTACTCTCGTTGGACTTATGGTCGCAATTGGAATATTACGGGCCTCAGGGGCGCTAAATGCACTATCAGATATAATAACACCCATAGTAAGCTGGTTGCACTTCCCATCTGAATTAGTTCCAATAGTAACCATAAAGATGTTTTCATCTTCTGCAGCAACAAGTTTGCTTTTAGATATATTCAAAGAGTATGGAGCAGATTCTTATCTAGGTAGGCTAGCCTCCATAATTATGAGCTGTACGGAAACAATATTCTATACTATGTCAGTATATTTTTTAACTGCTAAAGTAAAAAAAACAAGGTATACCCTTTTTGGTGCCCTTTGTGCCACATTAACTGGGGTTATTGCAAGTAGCATTATTGTAAAATACATGTAGTATGTTTCACATTTCAATTCAGCTTGAAGAAATAAGGAAAATAAACTATAATTAAGATATAAATGAAAACCAATGATAATGTTAAGGATACAAGAGTAGAAGGTGATGATATGGATGTTCATGATACCCTGAATGATATTTTAGTTATTTTATTTAATGATATATTGGATTTGGAACAGAAAGCTTTAGTATCTGACAAGTTTAAGAATATTTCTATTAACGATATGCACATAATTGAAGTAATTGGAATGAAGGAACCAAAGAAGATGTCAGAGATTGCAAAAAGCATGAAAGTTACGGTGGGAACATTGACTACAGCTATGAATGGTCTTGTTAATAAAGGATATGTACTTCGTGAAAAAGGATTTGAAGATAGAAGAATGGTGTTCATCTCATTAAGCGATCTTGGAAAAGAAGCATATGAGAAACATGCAAGATTCCATGAGAAAATGGTGCAAGCTGTAATGAAAAGCTTAAATGAAGAAGAGATAGTTGTTTTAGTCAAGGCATTAAAAGACCTCAGTATATATTTTAAAGAGTATGCATAATAAAAAGGAATAGAGAGTTTAACTCCCTATTCCTCTTTTTATTATGTTATTTCAGTGATACCAGCCTTTCTTCAATAATGGAGAAGGGAGCAGGCCCGATAGAAAGAACGTTTTGGTGAAAATCCTTTAATACAAAATCTTCCCCCATGTTCTGTTCTACCTTTTTACGAAGTTCAAGTAATTCAAGATATCCTATAGTATATTTTAAGTAATTACCGGGTTCTTCTATTAATGAATAATAAAAATCATTTATAATTTCTATATCAGTAATACCAAGTTCTTCATTCAAGTAATCTTTTGTATCATCAAAAGTCCATCCCTCGTAGTTAATTCCAATATCAATCCTAGACGATACAGCAAGAATAGAGGAATTATTCATTGCCAATAAGGAAGCTACATCAGTAGGAAATCCAGCAAGATGATACGATTCCATCTCAACATAAGTTGCCCAT
>CAZAKD010000158.1:0-4706 GCA_964485435.1 uncultured Lachnospiraceae bacterium | reverse complement strand
GGCTCTGTCCTTTAGAGCCTTATGTACCACTACGAAGTGCAACTAAGCGAAAGCGTCTCCTTATTTAGAAACTATTTACTCAGGTCATGGTTCCGTGACTAAGTCGTAATGGTTCCGTGACTAAGTCGAAACTATTTATTCTGGTCAAGAATTTCTTTTAATTTTTCTTTGGATACTGAACCTACAATAGTGTTAATGGCTTCACCATTCTTATAGAAGATCATAGTTGGGATTGACATTACGCGATACTTTGCGCTAGTAGCTGGAGATTCATCTACGTTTAACTTTGTAATCTTTGCTACACCTTCGTATTCTACAGCTAATTCTTCTATTATAGGAGCCATCATTTTACATGGTCCACACCAGTCTGCATAAAAATCAACAAGAACTAATTGCTCTGATTTAAGTACTTCCTGCTCAAAATTTCCATCTGTTATTTTAAGTGCCATAATTATTACCTCCGTGTTCTTTTCTCTCATTGTTTCCTATCATAACATAATTATGTATGAAACAACTGGTTGCTTAATGTTTTTTATTGTGTGTTTTTTTATTACAGTCCCTCTTACAAGGTCCCATAGCCGAAAGTAAGCATTGTATCTCATCTAAGGATTTCTTAATTCGAAGCACTTTTCGGTTTAGTTCACAATTGCAAGCTAACGACCGTGCTATCTGATTTCTTAGTCTATTTCCCAATGGCCTACATCCTTCTATATCTTTATAATACTCTATTACTTTCCAACTGTAAATATACTATTTCTCAAAAAATCATTCTCGATATGCTATTAATTTGTGAATTGGATTACCTGCTTTTGAAAACTTTTCTTCATATTCAGTCATAATATTGCCTTCTAGGTACTCACTATTATGGAGATCAAAGGTTACGTCTTTTAGTTTCCACTGAGCAACTTCTACTTCTTCCAAAGAGAAATCAAACAAGCTTCTGTTATCTGTTTTAAACTCAACCCATCCTTCTTTCTTCAGGATTGATTCATATCTTTTGAAGAATTCTTTTGAGGTTAATCTTCTTTTTGCATGACGATCTTTTGGCCATGGATCTGAGAAGTTTAAATAGACTCTATCTATTTCATCTATCTCAAACACATCATTCATATTCTCTGCATCCATTCGGATAAAGAATAAATTACCCAATTCTGCCTCCTCTTGTTTCTCCAGTGCCCTTACTAAAACACTTGAAAATTTCTCTATTCCAATATAATTAATATCCGGATTCCTCTGAGCCAAATCCATAATAAACTTACCTTTACCCATTCCAATCTCTATATGAATAGGATTATTATTCTGAAACTTTTCCCTCCATTTTCCTTTGCAATCTTTGGGCTCCTGGAAAACATATTCATTTTGTGCTATGATGTCTCTTGAACCCTTTACATTTCTTAATCTCATATTACGTCTCCTCTAATTGTAATTCTCTTTTAAGTTGGTTACATTATAAATATATTTTTTACATTCGTCAATGTGTATAAAATATTCGCTTAGATAGTTGCACAACATTATTTATAAATACTATCATTAAATGTCACCCATCAATTAAGTTAGGTGTTTAGTAATTGTGCCCTAATTTTTTATCTCATTTATAATGAAAATCTACTTATTCACTATGGTATTTTCTGTTTATGGGTGTATGATAATAAAGTCAGAACTACAAATCACAGGCAGAGGAGGTATCATATGGAGAAGATAATTAATCTTTTATCTGATATAGAAGAAAAGTCTAAAAACATTCTAGAAAGTGCTTCTACAGAAAAAGATAACTTACATCTCAAATTTGAAGAATCCCTTCAAAAGTTAGACGATCATATTCTTGAAGATATGAAAGTAAAGATTAAAGATTTACAAAGTCGCATGAATCAATCCTTAGAAGATGAAAAGAAAAAACTAGAAGAAAATTGTAATACTCAGTTAAAATCATTAGAAGATAACTTTACAAATAATCATGATGCTTTAGTAGAAAAAGCATTTCAGCGAATAATTGGAGTGTGAGAATATGTCGAGTAAACTGCTATCTTACAGCGGAATTGCTACTAAGATTAGTGCTATGGAGAGCAACTTGATTACTACAAGCGAGTATAATCTAATAGCTAACTTACATTCTGTACCCGACTTTATTAGCTTTTTAAAGAAACATCCTGGATATTCCTATATGTTTGCAAACTTAGATGAACACAGTCTCCATAGAGGCCAAATTGAGCGTATTATAATGAATGCCGAATACCATGAATATGCTAAAATCTATAGATTTGCCAGTCCTAGTCAACGCAAAATATTAAACCTTATATTCTTTCGTTTTGAAGTAAATGTTCTAAAAGGTTGTCTCTTGCGTGCATTTAATCAAGATGAAACATATAATTTAGCAGGATTTAAAGAATTTTTTCTAGAACATTCTAGTCTTAATTTAGAAAAACTAATTGCTTCACGATCAATGGATGAATTAATCTCCAATCTAAAAGGGACACGTTATTATCCATTATTTCGTACATTACAGGCATCTAATCATTACACCCTGTTTGATTACGGAATGCAATTAGATATATTCTACTATAAAACTATATGGAAAAGAAAAAATAAAATCTTAAAAGGAGACGAATTAAAGTCTTTAACAGATTGTATTGGAAAACAAATTGATCTACTTAATATAACGTGGATATATCGTTCAAAAAAATATTATAATATGGATAACTCAGCTATATTATCTATAGTAATCCCCGTTCAATATAAATTAAGGAGAGCACAATTACAAAATCTCATTGAATCTAATTCTTTCGATGAACTTTTAAATACTTTAGAACAAACCTATTATAGTGGCTTTGTCACTTCTTTAGACAGACCAAGCATAGAACTTTTTTTCCGTGAGGTCATGTTTAAAGCATATCGAGATAATAGTATATTATGTCCATTTAGTATCATACCCGTTCTTAACTATCTCTTTCAAAAGGAGCAGGAAATAGATAGATTAACAACTGCTCTTGAATGTATAAGATATCAGTTAGATCCAAAACAGATACTAGGATATATATTATAGGAGGTACCATTTGTGATTGAAAAAATGAAGTTTTTAAGTATTACCGGCCCAAAAAAAGATATTGATAGGGTATTGGATAAGTACCTTAAAAAATATGAAATTCATCTAGAGAATGCCTTATCAGAATTAAGTGCCGTCCATGATTTGACACCTTATATTGAAACTAATCCTTATAAGGACTTATTGAATCATAGCGAAGAGTTGGTAAAGCAATTAACTCCTGATAATCAAGCATCAATAAAAGAGATGACTTATGAAGAAGCCACACATATTCTAGAATATAATTTAACTGATTTTAAGCAACAAGGTATAGAAAAGGAAAACCTAAATAATCAGAGAACTCATTTAAAAGAATTATCCACCAAGATAAAACCTTTTATCTCCATAGATTTTGATTTTCAAAAGTTGTTAAGTTTTACCTTTATTAAATTCAGGTTTGGTAAGATTCCTTATGAATACTATGATAAATTTAAAACATATGCATATGACAATCTGAATACTATCTTTTTTGAATGTTATAATGATGAACATTATGTATGGGGACTTTATTTTGTTCCAGCTAGTTATGGAGATAAAATAGATGCAATCTTTTCTTCCTTACATTTTGAAAGGATTATACTTCCAAGTGAATATGAAGGAACACCTTATGAAGCATATCAATCCTTAAATAAACAGATCAAAGAGATTGATGAGCAATATACTTCTTTAGAAAACTCTATTAAGGATCAAATGGAGCAAAGAAAAGATGATATTTTAAGGGCATATAACTTAATTCATGGTCTTTCATCTAATTTTGAAATACGTAAATTAGCTGCTTGTACCAAGGAGAAACAACAATCCTTCTACATACTATGTGGTTGGATTGCTGACAAGGATACGAAAGCCTTTATTAATGATGTTAAAAATGATCCTAATGTATATTGTTTTGTGGAGGGGATTGATGAAAGAACTACTACACAACCTCCAACTAAACTGAAGAACCCTAAGATATTTAGGCCATTTGAAATGTTTATTAAGATGTATGGGTTACCTGCATATAATGAAATTGATCCTACAATCTTTGTTGCAATTACCTATTCATTTATGTTTGGCATGATGTTTGGAGATGTCGGGCAAGGGTTATGTCTTGTATTTGGAGGATTACTTCTATATAAAATAAAGAAAATAAGCTTGGCTGCAATTCTTGCATCTTCAGGAATCTTTTCAACAATATTCGGTTTTTTATACGGAAGTATATTTGGCTTTGAGCATGTTCTAGAACCTATTTGGGTCAATCCAATGAAAGACACTATGACCGTCCTATACACAGCAATAGGCTTTGGAGTATTCCTAATAATTATTGCCATAATTATGAATATTATTAATGGAATTAAAGAAAAAAATATAGAAAAGTCAGTTTTAGGTACTAATGGAGTTGCTGGACTTGTCTTTTACGTAGTAGTGATTACCGTTGTACTTCTTGCATTAACAGGACATCAAGTTCCAAGTGCAATTCTACTTGTTATAGGTATAGGACTTCCTTTACTTTTAATCTTCTTAAGAGAACCTATTACGCGATTTATTGAAAAAAAGAAACAATTAATTCCTGGAAAGAAAGGCATGTTTTTTTTAGAATCCTTCTTTGAATTATTTGAAATAATATTAAGCTTTATTACCAATACGGTTT
>CAZAKD010000157.1:0-4758 GCA_964485435.1 uncultured Lachnospiraceae bacterium | reverse complement strand
CATGAATACGGACTTGGAACAGTAATTATGGGTGTATTTGATATAGAAGAATGTACCAAGATCTTAGAAGTACCAGCTGAACAAGAGTTAGTAGCACTGATTGCAATAGGATATCCTGATATAGATCCAATCACTCCAAATCGAAAAGATGTTGAAGTGTTATTAAGATATATAGATTAGAATCATATATAAAATTATCATAGCTTTTTATTATGATATAGTGTAGAATAATTTCAATAGTAGGAATCATTATTATATTATAACTGTAAGGGGCGATGAGTATGGATATTAAGATTAAAAAAAGAGATGGAAGTTATGAAACATTAAGTGTAGATAAAACTAAGAAGATGGTTGCCTATGCTTGTGATGGACTTGATGGATGTGATCCTGTGGAACTTGAGATGGATTCTAATATTCAATTCAGAGATGGAATGAGCACGAAAGAGATTCAAAAGATTCTAATTCAAACTGCAATAGAAAAGATGATTCAGACTACAAAAGATGCAAACGGAAATGAATCAAATAAAACCAATATTAACTGGCAATATGTTGCGGCAAGGCTACTTATGTCAGATCTATATAAAGAGGCTGCAATTCATAGAGGCTACCATAAATTTGGTTATGGAGATTTTTTAAGTTTAGTAGAAAAGCTAGTAGAATACGGTTATTACGGCTCTTATCTTACGGAACAATACACCAAGGAAGAGATTCACGAATTAGGGTCTTATATTAAACCTGAAAGAGACCTTTTATTTAACTATGAAGGTTTAAAATTATTAGCAGATAGATATCTTATATGTGGATTTAATAAAGAGGTACTTGAATTACCTCAAGAGAGATTTTTAGTAATTGCTATGCATTTGGCCATTCCTGAAGGTGAAAAAAAGATGCATTATGTAAAGAAGTTCTACAATCTACTGAGTCAACTTAAGATGACTGTAGCAACTCCTACGTTAGCGAATGCAGGAACTCCGTATTTCCAATTAAGTAGTTGTTTTATCTCTGTAGTTGGAGATAATCTGTGGTCCATCTATGATGTAAATCAGAAATTCTCTAATGTATCAAAGCATGGGGGAGCGCTTGGAATCTATACCGGTAAGATTCGTCCATTAAACAGTGAGATTCGAGGTTATAAGAATGCATCAGGTGGTGTTGTTCCATGGATTCGTCTTTATAATGATACTGCAATTGCTGTGGATCAACTTGGTAGGCGTAAGGGTGGTGCATCTGTTACTTTAGATATCTGGCATCAGGATTTATATGAATTTCTTGATCTTAGAACTAATAATGGTGATGATAGAAGGAAAGCACATGATATTTTTCCAGCATTAAGTATTCCTGATCTATTTATGGAGAGACTTGTTAGCAGAGGAACCTGGTCTTTATTTGATCCTTACCTTGTAAATAAGGTAATGGGATTCCAATTGGAAGATTTCTATGATGATTCGGATAATAAAGCATTTTCCAATCACTATATTGCATGTGAAGCTAATGAGAAGCTGGATAGAATTACAGTTCCAGCATTGGAGATTATGAAGAAGATTATGAAGAGTGCTGTTGAGACTGGAACTCCATTTATATTCTTCCGAGACACCGTGAATCAAGCGAATCCAAATAAACATGCAGGTATGATTTATGCATCGAATCTATGTCATGAGATTGCACAAAATGTTAGTGAAACTGTGTTTTTAGAGGAAACCATTGAAACCATAGATCATCAGAAGGAGATTGTTACAAGAGTAAAGTCTGGAGATATGGTTACTTGTAATCTGAATTCCATTAACCTAGGTAGAGTGAATATCGAAGAGTTGGAAGAAAGCGTTCCATTACAGATCCGCATGCTGGATAATGTAATAACTTTAAATCAGTTTCCGGTTTCAGATGCTAAGATAACCAGTGAAAAGTATAGAGCTATTGGGCTTGGAACAAGTGGATATCACCATTATCTAGTTAATAATAAGATTGCCTGGGAAAGTGAGCAACATTTTCAAGAAGCAGATCGTTTATTTGAAGAGATTGCATATCAATCTATAAAAGCCTCCATGGAAATTGCAAAAGAAAAGGGAGCGTATCCAGAATTCCCTGGTTCTGAATGGGAAACAGGACGTTATTTTGAAAGAAGAGGTTATACTTCAGAGCGTTGGATGGAATTACGTGAAGATGTGAAGAAGTATGGATTAAGGAATGGATATATAATGGCTGTTGCTCCTACAGGAAGTACTTCTAATATAGCAGGTACTACGGCTGGAATTGACCCGATTTTCAAGAAATTCTTTATTGAAGAGAAGAAGGGGAGTTTTACTCCGAAAGCTGCACCTGACCTAAAGGAAGAGAATTTCTGGCTTTATAAAGAAGCACACCATATTAATCAACTCTATAGTATTAAGGCATGTGGAATTCGACAAAAACATATAGATCAAGCTCAATCTTTTAATCTATATATTACACCTGATATCAAGGCGAAAGATATATTAGACCTTTATATTGAATCTTGGAAGCAGGGTGTTAAGACAATTTACTACGTAAGAAATAAATCCCTGGAGATGGATGAATGTACAAGTTGTTCTAGTTAATATGCGATTGATATAAGGAGAAGTAAGTATGATAAAGAAGAAGATATTTAATGAACATGGTATACGTGGAACGGAATCAATGATAAACGGGAATACAACTAACTTGAGGGAATGGAATAGGATAAAGTATGAATGGGCCAATAACTTTTATCGAACGATGCTGAATAATTTTTGGATCCCAGAAGAGATATCCCTGAATGAAGATATTAAGCAATTTCCATTACTCACTAACGGTGAAAGAAGTGCTTTTGATAAGATTATATCTTTTCTGAACTTCTTGGATTCTATTCAAAGCGAGAATTTACCTAATTTATCAAGATATATTACTGCACCAGAAGTGGCCTCTCTTCTTAATATCCAAGCATTTCAAGAAGAGATTCATGCACAAAGTTATTCCTATATCCTAGATACAGTTACCAATCCAATTACTAGAGATAAAATCTATGATGAGTGGAGAGAGGACAAGCATCTACTTGAGAGGAATAAATATATTGCCAGTATATATCAAACATTTAACGAAGAACCAAGTACCAGGAATCTAATCAGAGCTATTGTTGCAAATTATACTTTAGAAGGAATTTATTTTTATTCTGGTTTTAGTTTCTTTTATACTTTAGCGAGACAAGGAAAAATGACAGCTACAAGTACTATTTTTAAATATATTAATAGGGATGAAATTACCCATCTAGTCTTATTTCAAAATATAATAAAGGAATTGCGCAATGAAAATCCTGAATTATTTACTCCTGATGTAAATCAAGAGATAAGAGATATGATTAGAATTGGAGTAGAGCATGAGATTGAGTGGGGACAGTATGTTACTAATAACGAGATACTAGGTTTGAATGACCATCTAATAGACCAATATATTAAGTATCTTGGTAATCAAAGGTTAAAAGCCATTGGATTAGATGAGCTATATCCTGAGATTACAGAAAATCCTATGGCGTGGATAGAAGGTTTTTCAAATTTAAATAGTACAAAAACAGATTTTTTTGAAGCAAAAGTTACTAACTATACGAAAGCAGCAGCCTTTGATTTTGATGATTTGGAATAGTTTAGAATGGAGTTAATGCAATGCCACCAATTAATGTGTTAATAAAACCTGCATCTGGTAACTGTAATATGAGATGTAATTATTGCTTTTATACAGATGAAATTAATAATAGAAAAGTAAAGTCCTATGGAATCATGACAACAGATACATTGGAAGCAATTGTTAAGAAAGTACTTGATTATGCAGAGGGAGAATGCACCATAGCATTTCAAGGAGGAGAGCCAACTTTAGCAGGTCTTCCCTTCTTTCAACATTTGATTGAGATTCAGAACAAGTATAATTATAATAAGGTTAAGATTCATAATGCCATACAAACCAACGGTTATCTAATTGATAATCATTGGGCTGAGTTCTTTGCAAAGAATCGTTTTCTAGTTGGACTATCTTTAGATGGTACGAAAGAGATTCATGATAGAGAGCGTATTGATGCTAGTGGCAAAGGAACATATAGTAAAATTATGCGAACAATTCAATTATTTCAAAATCATAATGTTGAATTTAACATCCTTACGGTAGTGACAGCTCATACTGCTAAAAACATTAATAAGATATATAACTTTTATAAACGCAATAATCTGAACCATCATCAATACATACCATGTCTTGATCCATTGGGAGAAGAAAGGGGACAATATTCTTACTCTTTAACTCCGCAACTTTACTCACAGTTCTTAAAAGACTTATTTGACCTGTGGTATTTAGATGTATCTAAAGGGAATATGGTGTATAATCGTTACTTTGAAAATATACTTCTTATGCTCACTGGACGTCCGCCAGAAAGTTGTGGAATGTCGGGAGTATGTAATAAACAATATACGATAGAAGCTGATGGTAGTGTATATCCCTGTGATTTCTATGTTTTGGATGAATGGAGATTAGGCAATCTTGTGACACAATCTATTGAAGATATAGATAAAGCAAGAGATGAAAATAGATTCATTGAAACATCAAAATCCATACATGAAGATTGTAGAGGGTGTAAATGGTTACAATTATGCAGAGGTGGATGTCGTAGAGATAGAATGCAACTAGAAGAAGGACTGGATAAAAACTATTTTTGTAAAGCTTTCTACGAATTCTTTGAATATTCTTATCCAAGGTTTATGGAACTTATTAAACAATATAAAT
>CAZAKD010000156.1:0-4804 GCA_964485435.1 uncultured Lachnospiraceae bacterium | reverse complement strand
AGCTGCTGATTCAAAATATAGATCATGAATAAAGCTTTCTACCAATTCCAAGTCCCCATGTCCCAAACCATGACCTATCTTAAATATGGCATATATACCATAGACAAGCGCTGCTCCTGAACCAAGTGCAATAAGTGAATCCATATTAGGTGCTCCCCTGAACAAGGTTTTGAATCCCACCTGATAATACTTTCTATTCACATATACAATAGGAATTGTCAGTAGTAATTGAAGAAACGCAAGGGTTACTCCATTTTCAGCTCCCATTAATCCATGTGGATAAGGAAGTCCAAACATATGTCCCATGGCGATATACATTAAAGGAATCATAAATACAAATGAAATTATAATTCGATTCTTCATCTCCTTCATCTCTTCTTCAATTGGATTGGTTTTCTCTACTAGCTCAGTTCCACCTTTTACATATATTGATGCACCATATCCAGCTTCTTCTACTGCCTGAATAATGCTATTCTTATCTAAAGTTGTATCATCAAATTCTACCGTCATACTATTCGTGAGAAGATTCACATTCACAGATTCAACTCCATCTAGCTTATTTACACTTTTTTCTACTGAAGCAGAACAAGATGAACATGTCATTCCAACAACATTATATTTTTGATTCATACACTTTACTCCTTTCACTAGTTCCTAACTATACCCCCGTGGGGTGTCTATTAATAGAGTACACTATTTATATTCCTATGTCAAGATTTATTATCTTCTAAATTAATATAAATACCCATGGAATTAATTCTCATGCTCCAGCGGGGTATTTAATCTATTAAGCATTACTTTTAAATATTTTATTTATTTGTATATAAAACATGATTCCTGTAACTAATACTGCAAAGAAATCCGAAATTGGTTCTGCCAAGAACACACCAAAAACTTTATTTTCAAATAATCGTGGTAAAAGATAGATCAACGGTATTAAAAGGATAAACTTACGTAATAATGCTAGAAATATAGATGCCTTTGCTTGACCAATTGCTACAAAGGTTTGTTGACATGCAATTTGTATTCCCAACAAAAGTATACTTGCCATATATATTCTTATCGCCCATACTGTATAAGGTACTAATGTCTTATCAGAAGAGAACAAAGAGACAAATAGATTAGGGAATAACATAATAGATATCCAAAAAACAACAGCATAAACAAATGAACTTTTTACCATAAGTTGTATGGTATCCTTCGTACGCTTATAATTCCTAGCTCCATAATTATAACTAATAATTGGTTGGGCTCCTTGAGTAATCCCCATAATAGGTAATATTAGAATCTGCATTAGACTACTGATAATGGTCATAGCACCAACTGCAATATCTCCCCCATATCTTTGTAAGGAAGAATTATATGCTATATTAATTAGACTATCTGTACTTTGCATCACAAACGAGGACATGCCTAATAATGTTACTGATATTATAATTTCTTTTTTTAGTTTTAGATTCTTTCTACGAATTCTTAATATCGTCTTTTTCCCTGTTAAAAACTTTAATATCCACATAGCTGACAACATTTGAGAAATAACAGTTGCTATTGCAGCTCCTTTTACACCCATATTGAATCCAAACATTAATATTGGATCTAAAACTATATTCGTAATCGCTCCAACTAAAACTGATAACATAGCAGTTTTAGCAAATCCCTGGGTATTAATAAAACTATTGAGTCCTAATGCTAATTGTACAAAGATAGTTCCATATACGTATATATTCAGATATTCCAACCCATAATGTAGCGTCTCTTCGCTTGCACCAAATAATAAAAGGAGATCTTCACCCTTCCATAAGAAAAAGATGGTGAGAACTATTGATATTACAATTAAGGCTGCAAAACAATTACCCAATATCTCTTCTGCCTTTTTAGTATTCCCCTTTCCCATCTCGATAGCTGCTCTAGGGGCTCCACCCATTCCAATTAAGGCACTAAAAGCAGATATTATCATGATAATTGGAAATGTGACCCCAACACCGGTCAGTGCCTTGGCACCAATCCCTGGTAAATGCCCAATACAGATGCGATCCACTACATTGTAAAGCAAATTAACTATCTGGGCAAGTATAGATGGTATCGCTAATCGAAAAAGAAGCTTTCCTATCTTCTCACTGCCTAATATATTATCTGTATCGTTATTCATTCCAGTCTCTCCTGCTGTTCTTTCTATATATACTCATCCCCTTTTATCTTAACTCTCACCAAGATTCTTGTCAAACAAACATCTTCAAAAAAGGCTAGCCCTTAAGTTTTAATTTTAGGGGTTAGCCTTTTTTATAAATATTTACCTATTAGTTAATAACAATTCCGCCATGAGCTTCTACGAATGTTTGACCATCTTCACTCTTTGCAAATTCAAGAAATGCCCTTCCTTCTTTGCTTAAGTTTGCATCAATAGAAGTAAGTAGGAATGGTCTTGAAAGTTTATAGTCTCCCGCTTTTACTTTTTCAGGAGTTGCTTCAATTCCATCAATTGTAAGACCTTTTACAGTTTCATTAATAAAGGAGAATGAAACATAACCGATTGCATTTTCATTACCAGCAACACTAGTTTGAACATTACCATTACCTTCGATCACTGTTGCGCCTTCTGTTAGCCCACCAGCGTCTTCTAAACCAATTAATTCTTCAAATGCATCTCTTGTTCCTGAAGATCCTTCTCTTGATACTACAACGATTTCACTATCTTTACCTCCAAGTTGTTTCCAATTAGTGAGTTCTCCACTATAAATTTTAGCTAAGTCTTCAAGTTTAATGTCTGATACTTCATTAGAAGGGTGAATAACAGCAGCAATACCATCATATGCAAATACATCCGGTGTTAATCCTGCTGAAGAACCAGTTCCTGTATAGTTTACTTTTACGTCTGGATTAATCGCTTGGAATTCATCAATCATATCTATTATAATTTTTTCAACTGATGTTGAACCAGTAATTACAACTGTTCCTGATAAAGTATCTGTTTCCTCTGTTGTATTTTCTTCCTTAGCTTCTACTGAAGTCTCATCTTTTTTGTTATCTGTGTCTTTCGTATCACCTGATTCTTTAGAACCACATGCTGTAAATGCTATAGTCATTGTTGCAATTAGACCTAATGCTAATATCTTTCTTAATTTCATAATTTGTTTCCTCCTCTGGAATCATCCATACTATCTATATGGATTGCTTTTTTCTTTTCATTTGCTTTACAATGAATACTATATCTCTAAATTATTAAGCCAATATTTTGCTTATGTTATACTTATGTAAAGAAAAAGACAGAGTAAATAATATTATTTATCTCTGTCTTTTTCACTATTATTCTATCTTTACCTGAAATTATACTCTGTTACAATACTCTCTCTTCCACTAGATACATCATTATAAAATTCATAGAAAGATAGCCCTAAGAAACTACCTGTAATATTAATAACATTTGTATACCCCAAATTTTGAAGAGCTAATACTGCATTATAACTTCTCTGTCCTGTCCGGCAATGAACATAAACAGGTTCCTCTTTTGGAATCTCACCAATTCTATCCCTTAATTGACTTAATGGAATATTAATCGAACCTTTGATATGGCCACTCATATATTCTCCAGGTTCTCTAACATCTATGATTACATTGTTATTCTCAACAAGACTTCTGACTTTGTCGACATTTACTTGCTTATAATTACCGTCTAACAGATTAGATCCAATATAACCAACATAATTAACAATATCTTTGGCTGTACCAAATGGTGGTGCATAACATAGTTCTAGATCTGCTAAGTCTTCCATTGTTCCGCCTAATTTTATAACTGTAGCAATGACATCAATTCTCTTAGTTACATCACCTTTACCAATTCCTTGCGCTCCCAACACTTTACCTGTTGGAACCTCATATAGTAACTTCACATGCATAGGGGAAGCATCTGGCATAATTCCAACCTTATCTGATAAAATAACACGAACAATATCATAATTCATCTGCATTCCCATTGCCTGGATTAGGCCTTCTGTTAGTCCAGTGGACGCTCCATTATAGTCAAATACTTGAATTGCCGAAGATCCAATATACCCTCTATTATTCGTTGATTTAGAATTAATATGATTGGCAACAGCCCTCGCTTGTCGCAATGCTGGCCCAGCTAAAGAAACCTTCGTCATAGAGTTGGTTAGCGCATGGTATACTTCCACTGCATCACCAACAGCATAAATATTAGGATCATTGGTTTGATAATTTTTATTAACTGCAATTGCTCCTGTTTCTCCTAATAATATTCCGCTCTCTTTGGCAAGTTTAGTCTCAGGTGCAACTCCAATAGCCATCACTACGCTGTCACCATGGATCTCTTTCCCTGAAGCAAGTATAACAGTATCTTTTCCAAATTTATTAACCCTATCACCTAAAACTAAGTCAACACCTTGATCATATAGCTCTTTATGGAATATCTGTACCATATCGTAGTCAAATGGTTTTAATATTTGATCCATAGCCTCAACAACTGTTACATGATATCCAGCTTTTTTCAAGTTTTCTGCAACTTCAATACCTATAAATCCACCGCCAATTACCACAACATCTTTTACTTCTTGCGTCTTAACATATTGGTTCAGTTTATCAATATCAACTACGTTTCTAACAGTAAATATATTCACATCTTCTATTCCTGGGATATTAGGGACAATCGGTGCGGCTCCAGGTGACAGAATTAAAATATCATAACTCTCTACATACTCCTCTCCTGTTAACACATCCTTAACAGTAACGGCCTTATCTTGCCTTTGAATCGACACTACTTCCTGGTTTATTCTCGCTTCAATATTGTACT
>CAZAKD010000155.1:0-4805 GCA_964485435.1 uncultured Lachnospiraceae bacterium | reverse complement strand
CTTCGCATTAAGGTTATGACGACTTTAAATCGATTGTTAATAACTGTGTCAGATGGCTCAGAATCCTGACGTTATGGGATATGAAGGATTAAAAACAGCTGCAAATGCATTATCAGGAGCAGATACAGGTGCTGATAATGTAGATACAGGAGTTTCAGTTATTACAAAAGAGGGGCTATAATTTATTTATAATATGTAATTAAAATACGCACATTGGAGTGAAATATCTACTCCAATGTGCGTATATTTTTTTGGTATTAGGCTAATAATCAATCATAATATGGGCTACACCGATATTTTTAAATATAACAGAAGGTTTGCATCTTGAAGATCTTCTACAGTTTCGAGGGAGGCATATTACTAACAAATAGTTTCCATCATATGGGACACTTATCTCAAAGGCTTCATCGCAACATAAGGTTTCGCAAAAGATCTGAATACGGACGTTGTTTTTAATCTCAAAAAGACTAACTTCCCAATTATGTGATCTGGAACAGCGACAACCTGATACACTTCCCTGAATAAGGCCAGGTTTAATAGGAGAAATAGGCGCTTTAGGGCAAGGTGGACATGGTTTTTCTTTAGGACAAGGTGGACAAGTCCTCTGTTTTTCGCAAGGTGGACAAGATGGTATATCAGGACATCCAGGAAACGGAATTATCTCAGGGCAAGGCATTATCTGAGGGCAATCAGGGCAAGGCATCATCTCAGGACAAGCCGGAATAGGAGTAGGCCGAGGTACTGGAGTTGGAGCTGGAGTAGGCCTAGGCACAGGAATTGGTATAGGAATAGGCCGAGGTACTGGTGTAGGAGTTGGAATAGGAGTAGGCAAAGGTGTCGGTCTAGGTCTTGGTGTAGGTACTGGAATAGGAGTAGGCAATGGTACAGGGGTAGATTCAATGCTTTCACATAGAACACCACCTACAAATGGATACCAATGTATCTCAAAGCCACTTTTTGCATCTACTACTAATGATCTAAAAGCTACATTTCCGCTGATATGTCCACCGGTAGGATGGCCATGATAGATTGCCTGAGGTGCTATAATGCTTCCCCAGATGGCAGCAGGAACTTCCATAAAAATGTTCGATGCATCTTCAAATACGAAGAGAGTACGATTTGTATATTTTTCTTCCCCCCATATACCAAATTGAAGATGAGCACGAGGGCCAGATTTTACTTTTACAATGATTAAACTTTCGTCAGGAACATTAATTTTTATAGCCTTATTAATTGTACCATTTGGTAGGGCATCAATTGTGAAAACATTTTGACGTGGATTATTTCCCTGAAGAATCCACTCATGACCATTGTCAAGTACTTGACCATTAGAAGGAATGTTTTGAATACATTGTTTATAGTATTCTATTCCTGCCCTAGCGTCTCTAAAGAATGCAGGGAGATTTCCATCTATTCTTTGGGCAGGAATATAACGAGACACATCATAGTTAGGTATCAAATAATGATTTCCTTTGTCACTTGGTGCCCAATATCTGTTGCCACCCGGGGCATGATAGAGAGCTTTTAGTTCATTTGATTGATTTGGATCCCCGCTTTTTCCAATTAGATAAGTACTTCCCCTTGCAACATTAACATTTCCGTTTGCTACAACATGGCCAACAACTACAAAAGGCCCTTGTGAGGACAAATTACCATTAATTAAAAAACGGATATCATCTGGAGAATATCCTGTTCCTACTAATTTAGCTCCTCTTCCAAAGCCTATGCTTACCCCTCTTGGACTGTGGAAATTGCCTTGAACAGCCAATCCACCCTCAACATCTATGATGTTGTAGGTGTCACCAAATATGATAGCATTCATAGCGACAGCACTTCCAAACGGCTGACCATCTATGCCACTCCATATAATATTGTCAAGGGGGATACCTGTTTTAGACATAATTTGGTTACAATAGATATTATTCATAACAACTCCTATAGTTTACGGATTATTTATCCTAGTTCTTAATATAGTTTATTCATAGTAGGGATATTAGTGCAAAAAATGTAATAAAAATCAGTGGTAAAGTATTGAATTAAATACAAAATTACGCAGTGTCATTCTTTACAATTGTGCATCTTAGTGATAAAATGATATCAGGCATGGTAAAAAATAAGCAATTATGTACTTTTTACTTATAAGGAGGAAAATATAATATGGCTAGAAAAATGAAAACCATGGATGGTAATGCCGCTGCAGCACACGTGTCTTATGCTTTTACAGACGTAGCAGCAATCTATCCTATCACTCCATCTTCAGTTATGGCAGAGCTTACTGATGAATGGTCAACAAAGAATAAGAAGAATATATTTGGACATGAGGTTCTTGTTAGAGAGATGCAATCTGAGGCAGGAGCAGCAGGTACAGTGCATGGTTCTTTAGCAGCAGGTGCTCTTACAACAACTTACACAGCTTCTCAAGGTTTATTATTAATGATTCCAAATATGTATAAAATCGCAGGTGAATTATTACCATGTGTAATCGATGTGTCTGCTCGTGCACTAGCTAGTCATGCTTTATCTATCTTCGGTGATCATTCAGATATCTATGCATGTCGCCAGACAGGTTTTGCATTCTTATGTAGTAGTAGTGTTCAAGAGGTTATGGATCTTGGAGCAGTAGCTCACCTTTCAACAATAAAAGGTAGAGTACCATTTGTACATTTCTTTGATGGTTTTAGAACATCTCACGAACTTCAGAAGATTGAAGAATGGGATTATGAAGATCTTAAGGACATGGTTGATATGGACGCTGTTGATGCATTCCGTAGTCGTGCATTGAATCCAGAACACCCAGTTCTTCGTGGTTCAGCTCAGAACCCTGATGTATTCTTCCAAGCAAGAGAAGCATGTAATAGTTACTATGATGCTGTTCCTGCATTAGTTGAAGATTATATGAATCAAGTAAATGCTAAGATTGGTACAGATTATAAATTATTCAATTATTATGGTGCACCAGACGCAGAGAAAGTAATTATTGCAATGGGATCAGTTTGTGAAACAATTGACGAAACAATTGATCATTTAATGGCAGCAGGCGAGAAAGTTGGTGTTGTAAAGGTTAGATTATACAGACCATTCAGCGCTCAACACTTAATTGATGTTATTCCTGATTCTGTGAAACAGATCAGCGTATTAGATAGAACAAAAGAACCAGGTTCACTTGGAGAACCATTATATCTTGACGTAGTTGTAGCTCTTAAGGATTCTAAGTTCAATAATGTTCCAATCTATTCAGGTCGATATGGTCTTGGTTCTAAAGATACTACACCAGCTCAGATTATTGCAGTATATCGTAACACTGAGAAGAAGAGATTCACAATTGGTATCGTTGATGATGTGACTAACCTATCTCTTGAATTAAAAGAGAATCCAAATACTACTCCTGAAAGTACAATTAGCTGTAAGTTCTGGGGACTTGGAGCAGATGGTACTGTAGGTGCGAATAAGAACTCTATTAAGATCATTGGTGATCATACAGACATGTATGCTCAAGCATACTTTGACTATGACTCAAAGAAGTCTGGTGGAGTAACAATCTCTCACTTACGTTTTGGTAAGGATATGATTAAATCTACTTACCTTATTAAGAAAGCTAATTTTGTTGCATGTCATAATCCTTCATACATGAAGAAGTACAACATGGTTCAAGATCTTAAGGATGGTGGAACATTCCTACTTAACAGTGGATGGACTGCTGAGGAATTAGAAGAACACATTCCAGGTCAAGCAAAACGTTATATGGCAGAACACAATATTAAGTTCTATACAATTGACGGTATTAGTATTGGTAAAGAGATTGGACTTGGTGGACGTATTAATACAGTTCTTCAAGCTGCATTCTTTAAATTAGCGAATATCATTCCTGTTGATGAAGCAGTTAAATATATGAAGGATGCTGCAACAGCTTCTTATGGTAAAAAAGGTGAAGCTATCGTTAAGATGAATCATGACGCTATTGATCGTGGTGTTGCAGATGTGAAAGAATTTAAAGTTCCAGCTGAATGGGCTAACGCTAAGGATGAAGATATCCTTAATACAGTTACTGGAGATAGACCGGAACTTGTAGATTATGTTAACAATATTCAAAATAAGATAAATGCTCAAGAAGGTAATAGTCTTCCTGTATCAGCATTCGTTGATTATGTAGATGGAATGATGGTTCAAGGTTCAGCTGCATACGAAAAACGTGGCATAGCAGTAGACGTGCCAGAATGGCAACCAGAGAACTGTATCCAATGTAACTTCTGTGCTTATGTATGTCCACATGCAGTTATTCGTCCTGTAGTTATGAACGAAGAAGAAGCAGCTAATGCACCAGAAGGACACAATGCACTTGATATGACTGGTGTACCAGGCAACAAGTTTGCAATCTCAGTATCTGTTCTTGACTGTACTGGATGTGGTTCTTGTGCTAATGTATGTCCAGGTAAGAAGGGTGAAAAAGCTTTAATCATGAAGAATCTTGAGTCTCAATTAGATAAACAAGCTTTAGCAGATTACGCTACAACATTAACTCCTTCTGAAGCAGCACTTGCTAAGTTTAAAGAGACAACAGTTAAGGGAAGTCAGTTCAAGAAACCATTACTTGAATTCTCTGGAGCTTGTGCAGGATGTGGTGAGACACCATATGCAAGACTTGTAACTCAATTATTCGGAGATAGAATGTACATTGCCAATGCAACTGGTTGTTCTTCAATCTGGGGTGGATCTTCACCTTCTACACCATATACAGTTAATAAAGAAGGTCGTGGACCAGCTTGGTCTAACTCTTTATTCGAAGATAACGCTGAATATGGCTATGG
>CAZAKD010000154.1:0-4810 GCA_964485435.1 uncultured Lachnospiraceae bacterium | reverse complement strand
GATGGTGTTGCAATTATTACAGTAATTAATACAGAGAACTCCATTATGGCAACTTGTAAAGTTACTGTATATGGAAAAGCAACAGGAATCTCTATTCTGCCAAAAGATCCGACTGTCAATGTTGGAAGTGGTAATCTTCAACTGGTTGCAGAGATTTCTCCTACTACAACAGTTCCACCAGAACTTTCTTGGATATCAAGTGATGAAACGGTTGCAACTGTAAATGATAAAGGTCTTGTTACTTTAAAGAAGAGTGGAAATGCTAGAATTACTGTATTTGTTAAGAATACACAAGTCTCAGCAAGTACCAATATTAAAGTAATTAAATCTGTTGATGGATTAAAATTAGAAGCGGCTAGTAAAGTAATGTATGTTGGTGAAAAGTATAAACTAGGTTATACCTTAACACCAGCTGATGCAGTTAATAAGAAGGTTAATTGGAAATCCATGAAACCGTCAGTAGCTACTGTTGATGCATCTGGTAATGTTATTGCTGTATCAGTTGGTGAAGCAGTGATATTAGCTCAATCGGATGATGGAAGATACACTGATTACTGTACAATTCAAGTAAAACAGAAAGCAAAAAATATAAAGATTACTACAAAAGATGTAACCATATATAAAGGGGATATCTATGATATTAAGTATACAACAGACCCTGTAACAGCTACGGAAGTCTCAGTAAAATGGGAATCAATGAATACCCAAGTGGCTACAGTATCTCAAACAGGTCAGGTTAAAGCAGTCGCAGTGGGATCAACTATTATATTGGCAAAAACTACATCTGAAGAGATATCATATTGTAATATTACTGTATTAGAGAAATCAACAGGATTAAAACTTAATTATAGTGAGAAAACAGTGTTTAAAGGTAAAAAGTTCACCTTAACAGCAAGTATGGTTCCTGAAACAGCAACAAATAAAAAAGTAAAATATATAAGTTCAGATTCTTCCATTGCTACTGTAACAGATAAAGGTGTTGTAACAGGTATTAAACCAGGAGTTACCTTAATTACAGTAACATCTGACGAAGGTGGATATAAAGAAACATGTATTATAACAGTAAAAGAATTGGTTACTAAGATTAAACTGAATCATACATCTTATTCTGTGGGTCTTAAACAGTCCTTTACAATTAAACCTACAGTTACTTCAACTGGTTCAACCAATAAGAAGGTTAAGTATAGATCAAGTAATTCAAATGTTGCATATGTTAATGCAGCTGGTAAAGTGACAGGTAGAAAGTTAGGTACCGCAAAAATAACAGTTACAGCTCAAGACGGAAGTGGAGCTAGGGTAGTATGCACTGTTAAAGTTGTAAGACCAACAACAAGTGTAAAACTAAACAGAAAAATCATGACTATGGTTGTAGACCAAAGCACCCGCTTAACTGCAACAATTAGTCCAAAGAATGCAACTTATAAGACTGTGCTATGGACATCAAGTGATCCTACAGTAGCGAGAGTATTAGCAGATGGAACGATTACAGGATTAAAACCAGGCGAAACAATTATTACTGCAAAATCACGTGACAATAATGGTAAGAAGAATGCAAAGTGTTATGTTACAGTGAGGGAAGCTGTTGTTTCAACAGGAATTACCATAACAACTAAGAATCCGGTATTAATAGTGAAAGAAAAATCTACAGCTAGAGCAGCATTTACACCATATAATAGTACAGATCGTATTGTATGGGAAAGTGATAATAGTGCTGTTGCATCTATAAATAGAACGTCAGGAACGATTACTGCAAAGCGACCGGGAGTTGCAACAATAACAGCCGTTGCTTCAAGTGGAAAGATGGATACTACTACCGTAACCGTTCTTGGATTAGATCAGACTAGGTTGACAATGCAACAGTATGACACAGCTACCCTATCGGAAGTATCAGGTGTAGGTAATGTAAGATGGCATTCAGATAATTCAAGTATTGCAACTGTACAAAATGGTCGTATCATAGCTAGAAAGCAAGGTACTACTCGTATTGTAGCAATAGTAAGAGGTAGGCGACTATATTGTACTGTAAAAGTTAATAAGATATCATAAAAAAAATTGTATTTCTGTAATTAATATGCTAATATAGAAACAGAACATACGTTTCTTTGGGGGCGGTGGAAAGAGTGTTAGTGATAGGAGGAAGAACAACACATGTTACTGAATCTACATGTTAAAAATCTTGCAATTATTGATGAAGTAGAAGTTTATTTTAAAGATCGACTGAATATTATTACTGGTGAAACCGGAGCAGGTAAGTCAATTATTATTGGATCTATTAATATTGCACTTGGTGGTAAAGTGTCAAAAGATATGATTCGTAAAGGTGCAGATTACGCTCTTGTTGAATTAGCATTTCACATTGAAGACGAAGAAACAATAGAAGCAATTCGTAATTATGAAGTACCAATAGAAGATGGACAAGTAATTGTAACAAGAAAGATTATGAATGGTAAGAGCATATGCAAGGTGAACGGAGAGAACGTTACTATGACCATGCTTAAAGATATTGCATCTTTGCTTTTGGATATACATGGACAGCACGAACACCAATCATTGTTATATAAGAAGAATCATCTAGAGATACTTGATCATTATGGTAAAGAAGCCATAGCTGATAAGAAAGAACTTCTTCTAAAAGCCTACAAGGATTATGCGAGAATATCTAAACTTCTTGAAGAATCAATATTAGATGAAGAGAAACGAATACGTGAGATATCATTTTTAGAATATGAAGTAAATGAGATTGAGGCTGCAAGAATTAAACTAGATGAAGATAAAGAATTAGAGCTTCAATATAAAAAGTTATCTAATGCTAGTTTAATCAAAGAATCTTTATCTCATGTTTATCAAATCACTGGTGACGGTGAGCATGATTCGATGTATGATGGAATAAGCCAAGCAAGTCGTCTATTAAGTAAGATCAAGGACTACGATAAAGAAGTAGAAGATTTTTTCAATCAATTAACAGATATGGAAGACCTTGTGAACAGTTTTAATCGAGAGTTAATGAATTATCTTGAGAATATGAGTCTAGATGAAGAAGAATATCAAAGGGCTGAAGGAAGATTAAATCAATTAAATCATTTAAAAGCAAAATATGGAGATACAATTGAGAAGATTCAAGAGTATTATGAAGAGAGTTTAGATAAACTAAATAAATATAGGGACTATGATAATTATTTAGATAAAATCCGTAAAGAACTAGCAAGTTCAAAGAAGAAATTAGATAAGTTATCAAGTGAGATATCTTATATTCGTAAAGAAAAAGCAAAAGAATTAACGAGAACGATTGAAAAAGCATTAATTGATCTGAATTTTTTAGATGTAAAATTTGACATGGATTTCAAACGTCTAGATCATTATACAAGCAGAGGTTATGATGATGCAGAATTTATTATATCTACGAATCCAGGCGAAGACTTAAAGCCATTAGGAAAAGTATCCTCAGGTGGTGAGCTATCAAGAATTATGTTATCTATTAAATCTGTTCTTGCAGATACAGATGCCATTGATACTTTGATCTTTGATGAGATCGATGTGGGTGTTAGTGGTAGAACAGCCCAAAAAGTATCAGAGAAGTTATCTGTCATATCTAAGAATCATCAAGTAATATGTATTACTCATCTTCCACAAATTGCTGCTATGGCAGATGGTCATTATATTATTGAAAAGTTAAGTGATAATATATCTACCAAGACTTCTATCACATCACTTACTGAAGAAGGTTCAATTCATGAGTTGGCGAGAATGCTTGGTGGTGCAAAGATAACTGATACTGTAATTCAGAATGCAAGAGAGATGAAAGAACTGGCAGAGCATACTAAAATATACTAGTTTAAATTATAACTACATTCACATACTAAGAAAAGGTATACATCCTATTGTATATCTTTTTTTATTGTTAAGCGAGAGATCATCCATAGGAGGTATGTGAATATGTATTTGGTGAAAAGAAATACTGTTACAGTGCATAAGAGAGGGTATCGTTTTGGGTTAATATGCATTCTGGTATTAAATGTAATCGCAATACTATATATAACTAAGATAAAGTTAGATAAAATGGTTCCTAATCAAATTAAAATGCAAGTAGGCATACAAGAAGAGTTTAACTTTTCGGTTCCTATGGAAGGTAATGTTAGAGATGGTGATATTGAGGTTATACAGCTTAATAATAGAAAAGTCCCGAAAGATCAAATTAAAATAAATTTTGCTGAGCCTTTCACCTTAGAATCAGGTGAGATAGGTTCTTACAAAATGGATTTAAAATTATTCGGATTGATTCGTTTCAAACAGATTGATGTGGAGATTATTGACTCTATGGAGTTGATTCCTGTTGGTAAAACAATAGGTATATACGTGGAAACAGATGGGATATTGGTTTTAGGTACCAGCCCCATTACAGGAAATGATGGTCTAAATTATGAACCAGCTTTAAATATACTAAGGTCTGGAGATTATATAAAGAAAATTGATGGGACAAAAGTGAATCAAAAAAAGGAACTGATACAATTAGTTCAAAAATGTAAAGGCAAAGAGATGACATTTACAGTAAAGAGAAACAATAAAGAATTGAATCTTAAACTTAAACCAATATTAACAAGTAACGGAGATTATAAAATTGGAACCTGGATTAGAGATGATACACAAGGTATTGGAACATTAACATATGTGGATCAAAAGGGGCATTTTGGAGCACTTGGTCATGGAATCACTGACATTGATACGAATCTACTAATGGATATTCATAAAGGCTCAATATATGAAGCCTTTTGATAATAATATGATTTTGTCTAGAATTAAACAGATTAAAGGT
>CAZAKD010000153.1:0-4811 GCA_964485435.1 uncultured Lachnospiraceae bacterium | reverse complement strand
GCCTTTTTTTCAGAGGCATTGGGCCATTCCGCATTAACGGGTATCGCCATTGGTGTAGTATTTGGTTTGGTGGATACCAACGTATCTATGATTATATTTGCAAGCATCTTTGCTTTATTTCTGAATAAGATACGTAGAAAGAAAACAGTATCAACAGATACTATAATATCTGTTTTCACAAGTTTTAGTAGTGGAATTGGGTTGGTAATTTTATCTAGAGGAGGTAATTTTGCCAAGTATTCCAGCCTGTTGGTTGGAGATGTCCTAAGTATTACATGGGCAGAACTTGGATATCTATTTTTAATATTTATTATAACTATAATCTTTTGGGCAGTAGGTTTTAATAAACTGCATAGTATAAGTATTAACGAGACATTAGCCCGTAGTAAAGGCGTGAATGTGAATCTCATTGATAACATATTTGTTGTTTTAATTGCTTGGATTGTTATGCTATCCATTAAGTGGGTTGGAATTCTAATTATTAATGCATTGCTTATTCTTCCGGCAGCAAGTAGCCGCAATATTGCTACCAATATGAGGGAGTATCATGTTTTTTCTGTAATGATTTCAATGTTTTCAGGTTTGCTAGGACTGGTATTATCATATTATGTCAATACAGCTACAGGACCTACCATTGTGATTATTGCTTCAATCTTCTTTTTTGTAACCTTACCATTAAGTAGAAAAGTAAAGTAAGTGCTACTATTCACAGCTGACTTAAGTGACGGAACGATGCCCCGAGTAAATGCTGCTGAAAAGGAGACGCTTTCGCTTAGTTGCACTACGTAGCGGTACATAAGGCTCTAAAGGACAGAGCCTAAGTGCCGACGAGTGCAAAACCTCCTTTTTCAGTAGCATTTACTCGTGTCATCGTTCCTGGTTACTGGCTGGTGTGTGAATAGCAACAAGTAAGTGGATGAGTGGATTAGAATTGGATTAAATCCTGAAAAAGTGATGTACAATAATGAAAAGTAGTTTATAATGAAGATACGTATTCCATAATCTCAAAGGTGGTGTTGTATAGCAATGAAAGACTCTAAGATAAGCATTTATATCAAAGCACTATTAAATCTATTTATTGCAATCATGACTATTTTAGTAATTATATTTGTTCTTCCGAGAATATTAAGCTTTTTTATGCCCTTTGTAATTGGTTGGATTATTGCAGTGATTGCCAATCCAATTGTTAGGCTATTAGAGAAAAGAGTAAAAATTCTTAGAAAGCATAGTTCGGTCATAATAATCATCACAACTATTGTACTTATCATAACTATACTATATTATGGAATTATAATACTTGGTAGAGAATCTATTAATTTTATTCAGGACCTTCCTGAGATATACAACAATTTTGATGCACAGATCCAAGCAGCATATAATAGCTTAGATGGGGTATATAGTATGCTACCAACAGATTTTCAAAAAATGGTAGACTACTTGGGCACTGAGATTAATAATTATGTATCGAATTCTCTAAGTGGTATCAAGATGCCAACCATTAGTGCAGCAGGTTCCTTGGCTAAGAATGTAGCTGAGATATTCTTTATGACTATTATTACAATACTTTCTGCTTACTTCTTTATAGTTGAAAGAGATAACCTTCTGGATTATATAAAAAATCATACTCCTGTAACAATTCAGGAGAGGTACAATATGATTGTGAATAGTTTTACAAAAGCTGTAGGTGGATATCTAAAAGCTCAATTAAAGATTACCTTTATTATGATGGTAATTATATTTATCGGATTAGAGATACTAAGAGTAGATTATTCGTTTTTCTTGGCTCTATTGATCTCGTTTATTGATCTGCTACCTATATTCGGAACTGGTGCAGTTTTTTGGCCATGGGCATTAATCAATGCTTTATCAGGCAACTATTTTCAAGCAATTGGAATTATGTTTATCTATTTACTGTGTCAGATCATAAGACAAGTGCTACAACCCAAACTGGTGGGTGACAGCATTGGAATCAGTCCACTAATGACTCTAATTTTTATGTTCATTGGTTATAGATTTAAGGGTATCTTAGGTATGATTCTAGGATTGCCTGTTGGTATGATTATCGTAAGTTTCTATCATGCAGGAATATTTGACGGAATAATACATACTATGAAAATGATAGTAGATGATATCAATGAGTTCCGTAGAATTGACAAATCATAGAATATATGTAGAAAGGGGAGCGTTGTATGGAATCAGTATATTGGTTAATATTATTAGCATTATTATTAGTAATAGAGATAGCTACATTAGGACTAACTACTGTATGGTTTGCAGGTGGAGCATTGGCTGCCTTTATTGCATCCATGCTGGGGAGCAATGATATTATCGAGATCATTTTATTTCTATTAGTGTCATTTGCATTACTGTATTTCACAAGACCACTTGCTGTAAAATACTTTAATAACAATAGAGAGAAAACAAATTATGAAGGACTGATTGGAAAA
Organism: uncultured Lachnospiraceae bacterium; assembly: GCA_964485435.1. Lineage (GTDB taxonomy): Bacteria > Bacillota > Clostridia > Lachnospirales > Lachnospiraceae > CAZAKD01. Next base: position 2,364 of record CAZAKD010000153.1, on the reverse strand, counting down.
GAGGCAAAAGTAATTACTAAGATAGATAATTTTAATGAAACTGGTTCAGTAATGGTGAATGGACTTGAGTGGACAGCTAGAACCAAGACGGACGGCACAATTATTATGCCGAATACCAAGGTTACTATTGTTAAAGTTAGCGGTGTAAAACTTATTGTTACAAATTAAGGGAGGAAAAAAACATGAATTTAGGGCAAGTACTTACAATCACTTTAGTAATAATTATTTTAATTATACTATCAACTAGTATACGAATCGTACCACAAGCTCAATCTTTTGTTGTGGAACGTCTAGGAGGATATCAAGCAACTTGGAATGTAGGGTTGCATTTTATGATTCCATTTATTGATAAAATAGCAAAAAGGGTTGTTCTTAAAGAACAGGTAGTTGATTTTGCTCCTCAACCCGTAATAACAAAGGATAATGTTACTATGAAGATAGACACTGTAATATTCTTTCAGATTACAGACCCTAAACTCTATGCTTATGGAGTAGAGAGACCGTTGATGGCAATAGAGAATCTAACTGCAACAACGCTAAGAAATATTATCGGTGAATTAGAGTTGGATCAGACACTTACTTCTAGGGAAGTAATTAATACAAAGATGAGAGTATCTCTCGATGTGGCAACAGATCCTTGGGGAATTAAGGTGAACCGTGTTGAGCTTAAGAATATTCTTCCTCCGGCTGCTATTCAGGATGCGATGGAGAAACAGATGAAGGCTGAAAGAGAGCGAAGAGAAGCAATTCTACGTGCAGAGGGTGAGAAGACTTCTAACATCTTGGTTGCAGAAGGTAGAAAAGAATCAGCAATCCTTGAAGCAGAAGGCGAGAAGACAGCAGCAATTCTAAGAGCAGAGGCTCAAAAGGAAGCAACCATTCGAGAGGCAGAAGGTCAAGCGCAAGCAATTCTATCTGTACAGAAAGCAAATGCAGATGGTATAAAGTTCTTAAATGAATCAGAGCCAGCTATGGCTATCTTGCAACTAAAAAGCTTAGAAGCTTTCGCGAAGGCAGCAGATGGAAAAGCAACGAAGATAATTATTCCTTCCGATATTCAGGGGATTGCAGGACTAGCAAAATCTATGGCGGAAGTAGTAAAAGAAGTATAAAAGACAATAAGCTCTTAGTATTCTATGTTGAATATTAAGAGCTTTTTTACCACTAGTTACGATTGGAGCTGTGATATTGTGGATGCAAAGATTGATGTAAATAAGGAATACGGAGTTGTGCTTGAAGGTGGCGGTGCCAAAGGTGCTTATCAGATAGGGGTTTGGAAGGCCTTGTTAGAATATGGAGTTACTATAAAAGCGATCTCAGGGGTGTCTGTAGGTGCATTAAATGGTGCATTAATATGTATGGGTGACTATGAAAAAGCAGCATCTATATGGGAGAATATATCTTATTCTCAAGTTATGAATGTGGATGATCATAAGATGGATAAATTAATAAAAGGGAAAATCCGTGACTTTTCATTGAAGGAGCTTAGCAAGGATGCGATAAAGATATTTCAAGATAGGGGATTAGATATACAACCATTAAAAGCTTTGATACATGATTATGTAGACGAAGATATAATTAGAAATTCACCTATTCAGTTAATAATTAACACCATATCTGTATCCTCTAGAAAAGAAATTGCTCTTGATGTTAAGGATATAGAACAGGGGCGTATTGAAGATCTCTTATTAGGGAGCGCATATCTTCCAGTATTTAAGACGGAGAAGCTTCATGGTGAAAAATATATTGATGGGGGAGTAGTGAATAATGTTCCGATTGACCATCTTATTAATCGGGGATATAAGAACATTATAGTAATTCGTATCTTTGGAATTGGCATGGAGAAAAACACTAAGATTCCGAAAGATGTGAATGTAATTGAAATCATACCAAGTGTTAATCTAGGTAGTGTGTTAGAATTCGATTCTAGGAAAAGCAAGCGTAATATTGAGATTGGTTATCTAGATGGAATTAGACATCTAAAAGGACTAGAAGGACAAGCTTTCTATATAGATCAAACTCATAAAGATGAGTATTATATGAGCTTATTTAGCAGTGTTGATATAGAACATATGGAAGAGATATTTAATGATTTTGGTATGGGCCCCATAGAGGAAAGGATATTTTTTCGACAGCTTTTCGAAGATTTTTATCCATTCTTAGCTACTGAGCTTAAATTAGAAGCTGATTGGAATTACAAGGATTTATTTATTACATTGGCTGAGAAAAGTGGAATAGTACTAAGAATGCGACGATTTCAAATCTATGAAGAATATGAATTTCTCGTGAAGATAAGAGAAAAGTATGAAAAAAACACTGAGAATAAAATGGAATTTAATCCATTTATTAAGGGAACTTTAAAAT
>CAZAKD010000152.1:0-4847 GCA_964485435.1 uncultured Lachnospiraceae bacterium | reverse complement strand
TTGGAGCTTGGATGTGTAGTACCTATGATTCGATTAAGAGATAATATACAGTTAAAGCCAAATCAATATGTGATTAAGATAAAAGGCATCCCAGTAAGTGAGGGAGAGATTTTATTTGATCATTATATGGCTATGAATCCAGGATATGTGGAAGAAGAAATTACAGGAATTCCTACATTTGAGCCATCTTTCCACCTTCCTGCAATTTGGATTACAGAAGGTCAAAGAGAAAGAGCTGAATCACTTGGATATACAGTAGTTGATCCCCCTTCAATTATTGCTACTCATCTAACAGAGATTATTAGAAATAATATTGGCGATCTAATAACAAGACAGGATGTACAGAACTTAATCAACAATGTATCAGAGAATAATACCGCTTTAGTATCAGAATTAATACCGAAATTATTAGGGATTGGAGAAGTACAAAAGGTATTGCAAAATCTGTTAAGAGAAAATATCTCCATACGAGATCTAGTGACGATTCTAGAGACTTTAGCAGACTATGCTTCTAACACCCGTGATGTAGATGTTTTGACAGAATATGCAAGGCAAGGATTAAAGCGGGCCATTTCTAACAAGTATTTTCCGGATAACGAGACTACAAGCGTTGTTACACTGGATCCAAAGATAGAACAAGATATTATGAGTTCTGTGAAGCAAACAGAACAAGGAACTTACTTAACGTTAGATCCAGAGAAGACTCAGGATATTATTCAATCAATAGGTGAAGAAGTGACAAAACTGGAAAACTTAGGAAAGAACCCAATTATAATTACATCTCCAATTGTGAGGATGTATTTTAAGAAGTTAACATCAGATTATTATAAAGAGCTCATTGTGTTATCTTATAATGAGATTGAATCTAATGTAGAATTACAATCAGTTGGGATGGTGACGGTATAATGGTGATTAAAAAGTTTCAAGGAAATACGGAAACAGAAGCGATTATGCTTGCAAAGGAAGAACTTGGGAAAGATGCAATTGTAATGAATATTAAAACAATTAAGCCTAAGGGACTCTATAAATTATTCCGAAAAGTCTCTGTAGAAGTTACAGCTGCCTTAGATGACAATAATGTCAATGGTACAGAGAAGAAATTACAGGTGAATCGTGAGGACAGCTTTAATAAATTCAAAGAAACTTTGAAACAAAATAAGAATATTCTAGTAGAGGAAAATGACAACTCAGATAGCCGACGAGATGTAAGCAGTGAGACCTCTGCTATTGAAGAAAAGTTAAATAGCTTGCAGAGTATTCTAGTAGAACAGATGAAATCTCATAATATTGATGTAGATTCTAATCAGGATAAGAAGATGGAACATAAGAATGCTGAATGTTTAAGATTAATATACAATCAACTTATAGAGAATGAAGTTACTGATAACTATGCAAAACAAATTATTGTAGAAATCGAAAAGACTGTGAATGATGATACAACGGTTGATAATATACTATCAGCAGTATATCAAAAAATCATACTAAAACTAGGCCAACCTAATAAAATTGAACCTGTAAACGGTAAAGTAAAATTTATATATTTTATAGGTCCTACAGGTGTAGGTAAAACAACAACAATTGCAAAAATTGCATCAAAATTACAGATAGATAAAAAGCAAAAAGTTGCTTTGATTACATCAGACACATATAGAATAGCTGCCGTTGAACAACTTAGAACCTATGCTAATATACTTGGTATTCCTGTAAAAGTAGTTTACTCAAAGAGTGAGATTATAGATGCAAAGAATGAGTTCTCAGACTATGATCTTGTATTAGTTGACACCGCGGGACGTTCTCATAAAAATAAAGAACAACTAGATGATTTAGATTCTTTATTAAGTGGAATAGAAGAAGATAAAGAAGTTTATCTAGTATTAAGTGCAACCACAAAATACACTGATTTGGTGAGAATTGTTGAATCATATAAGAATATTACGACATTTAATATTATTTTTACTAAAATTGATGAGACGACTTGTGTTGGTAATATCTTGAACATTCGCATGCTAACAAATACCCACTTATCCTACGCTACATGGGGACAAAATGTACCTGATGATATAGGTCTAATAAACCCACAAAATATTGCAAAGCAATTATTAGGAGGGAAGTAATGTATGGATCAGGCACAAAACCTCAGAAATATTATAAAAAGCAAGAATGTTGTTCCGGCTAGTTCTAGAGTTATTACAATAACTAGTGGAAAAGGCGGGGTTGGTAAGTCAAGTATATCTGTTAACCTGGCAATCCAATTGCAAAAGACTGGTAAAAAAGTTATTATTATAGATGCAGATTTTGGTCTTGCTAATGTAGAAGTTATGTTAGGTATTCGACCTAAATATACGTTAGCTGATCTCATGTATCATGGAAAGTCAATGAAAGAAATTATTACAATGGGCCCAGAAGGGATAGGTTTTATATCTGGCGGATCTGGTATACAAGAACTTTCATATTTGACAAGAGAACAAATCATTCGTTTATCTAGGAAATTAAAAGAACTAGATGGACTAGCAGATGTAATTATTATTGATACAGGTGCCGGAATATCTGAAAGTGTTTTAGAGTTTATTATGGCAAGTTCAGAGGTATTATTAGTAGTAACTCCTGAACCAACTTCAATTACGGATGCTTATGCCTTATTAAAAACATTAAATAAGAATACCCAATTTCAGCAAGAAAGTACAGGAATAAAGATTATTACTAACAGAGTTGATAATCAATATGATGGGAAAGAACTATATCACAAATTAAGCTTGGTGGTTGAAAAGTTTTTAAATATACCAGTAGAATATCTTGGTGCAATCCCCCAAGATAACACTGTATCAAAGGCTGTAATGCAACAAAAACCTTTTTCCTTGGTATATCCTAATTCATCTTCTTCAAAAGCAATCTATGAGATTGCTAGACAATTGGGAGATGAAGGGGAAACTGTCGTTAATACACGTACTAGTGGTATTACAGGATTCTTTTCTAGACTAATTAAAACGAAGCATAAAAACTAACTGAGGTGATACCATGCTACCTAACATTATATCCATTGGTGATAAGATTGATTTAAGAAAGATATCTCATCGCAATAAAGATAATGAAGAATATGAAGAAAAAATATATGTGAGCCAGTTATTAGAATTCATCTCTAATAACGAGGCATTGATTGCTATGCCAATTATTAATGGCAGGATAATACCATTATATGTTAATGATCTGTATCAATTATGTTTTTATACAAAAAATGGTTTATATCAATGTAAGGCAGTTATTACTAGTCGATCGAAAGAAAACAACATATATACATCAACTGTAACTTTTCTATCTGATTTTGAAAAATATCAAAGAAGAAATTATTTTAGATTGGATTGTATTTTAGATTTCGAATATCGGCTATTAACACCGGAAGAATTTCAGCAAATGCAGAAGCCAATGGTAGATAAATCATCTGATTCAGATGATAAAGGCGAGTATATGGAGGGATTAGATGAGATTCAGGCTTTTTGGGAAGAAGGTACAGTAGTAGATATTAGTGGTGGTGGGATGCGTTTTATATCCCAAACCGTATTCAACCTAGGTGATAAACTTCGAATAAAACTCTTTTCAGATGGGCAAAGTATAAATGGAGAACAAATTGTTCTTGGTACCGTAATCTCTTCAACTCGAATTCCTAATAAATCAGGAATTATAGAAAATAGAGTATCATTTGTTAAGATTAGTAATGAGCAAAGAGAAGCAATTGTTAAATATATCTTTCAAGAACAACGTCGAATTCGTCGTAAAGAAAAAGGGTTAGAATAATATGAAGAAAAAAGTTTTGATAATTGATGACTCTGCACTTATGAGAAGGGTCATATCTGATATAATTAATTCAGATAATAGATTCGAAGTCTTAGGGCTAGCTGTAAATGGTTTGGAAGGATATGATTACATAAAAAAGCATCTCAACAATATTGATGCTGTCATCCTAGATATTAACATGCCAAAGATGAATGGTATTGAGATGCTTGAGCGGCTTGCTAAAGATAATGTGAAGGTAACTGTAATAGTAGTTAGTACTCTTGCTAAAAAGGGAGCAAATGAAACGATTAGGGCTCTTGAACTAGGTGCTTTCGATTTTGTAACGAAACCTGAAAGTTTTTATGAAACAAAGGGTGAATCTTTTAGAGAGAAAATCCTTAATTGTTTGACAGTGTCAACGAAAGCAGATAAAGAAGTGAGTAGAGTTACTGCAACTGTTCCACGTGTTCGACAGTCTATTATCCTAGAAAAAAAGATAGCTACTTCTAAACTTATAGCACTTGCTTGTTCCACTGGAGGACCGAAAGCATTACAACATGTAATTCGAAACATTCCTAGTAATATAGATGCTGGAATGCTTGTAGTTCAACATATGCCGGAAGGTTTCACGAACACATTAGCCGCTAGATTAAACGAATTAAGCAAGGTAAAAGTTAAAGAAGCAGAGCATGGAGATATCATTGAAAAAGGGGTGATATATGTAGCAAAAGGTGGAAGTCAAATGAGAGTAGTTCAACAGAAAACAGGAGAACATAAACTTTCTGTGACTGTGGAATCAGCTAGAAATGGTTTGAAACCTTGTGCAGACATAATGTATGAATCACTTGTAGATTCCAATTATGATGAAATCACATGCGTTGTACTTACTGGAATGGGTAGTGATGGTACCAATGGAATTAAACAGTTAGACGATAAGAAAAAAATATATGTAATAGCTCAGGATGAGGCAAGTTCTACCGTATATGGTATGCCAAAAGTAGTGGCTGAAACTGGTTTGGTAGATGAAATTGTAGCTTTAGAAGATATCGCCAAGGCTATTACAAGAAAAGTGGGGGTGC
>CAZAKD010000151.1:0-4864 GCA_964485435.1 uncultured Lachnospiraceae bacterium | reverse complement strand
GTGTTGGTTGTGTACTTAAGGTAGACTTAGTGTGGAGTTTAGCAGATCTATTTAATGGGTTAATGGTTATTCCTAATATTTTAGCCTTAGTAATGCTTGGAGGAGTTGTTGCTAAGCTTACTAAGAATTGGGAATCTGGAAAGGCAAATGAGTATTAAATCATAAACTAGAAAACAACGAGATAGAGTGGTGATAGAATGTTTAAAGAAAATCTAAAAGAAGAAGTATCTCATGGTAACCCAACATTTCCGTTGGCCAGTTACCGTTGGGAAGGTGATTCTACATATAATGTAAAGCTCCACTGGCATCAGGAGACAGAGCTTATATATTTTGAAGAAGGGGAATTTCAAGTGCGAGTGAATATGAAGGAGTACAATATAGTAGCTCCTGCATATCTATTTGTCTCATCAGGGGATATTCATTCTATTAATCTGACTAAGGGACAGAAAGAAAGTGCTCTTGTATTTGACATGAAGATGTTGAGCTTTGAACAGTATGATGGAATTCAATACAAGATTATTAGACCTTTATTAGATGGGAAGATACACTTTCCTCCTATCATTAAACCACAAGATTGTGTATGGGATACTATAAAGGATTTATATGATTCAATGTTATTACATTCTACTCGTAACTCTTTGAGTTCTTATCTGAGGGTAAAGGCCAATCTATATGAGATGATTGCCTTAATGTATGAGAGAGGCTATTTTATTAACGAAGAAGAGATAATTGAAACAGATAAGAATAAGATTGCAGATATCAAAAGGGTTCTTACATATATTCATGATCATTATAGTGAAAGAATATTTATTAAAGATGTTGCGGATAAGATGGGTATGAATCATCAATATTTCTGCCGTTATTTTAAGAAACTAATGGGGAAAACTGTGACAGAGTATATAAATGAGATTCGTATAGAAAAAGCATCTGAATATCTTCTTCAGACAGATCATAAGATTGTTGACATTGGTATGATGTGCGGATACGACAATATAGGATATTTTATAAAACGATTCAAAGAAGCAAAAGGTAAAACACCTTCTAATTTTAGAAAGTCAATATAGTGTAACTATAAGTCAATATAAGAGAAGTAACCTCCTTATAATGTATATATAATATAACTATACATTATAAGGAGGTTTTTAATGATGCAAAAAAAATGGTGGCACGATAAAGTAGCATATCAAATATATCCTAAGAGTTTTAATGACACCAATGGTGATGGTATTGGTGATTTAAGAGGAGTTATTCATAAATTAGATTATCTAAAAGAACTAGGAATCGACATTATATGGTTATCACCAATATATCAATCCCCTTTTGTAGATCAAGGATATGATATATCAGATTATTATAAGATAGCACCGGAATTCGGAACCATGGAGGATTTTGATGAATTACTAGCTGAAGCAAAGAAAAGAGAGATGCACATCGTAATGGATCTTGTAATTAATCATTGTTCTGATCAACATGAATGGTTTCAAAAAGCCCTTGCAGATCCTGATGGAGAATATGGAGATTATTTCTATATTAGAGAAGGAAAAGATGGAAAAGCACCAAGCAATTACCGCTCTTACTTTGGTGGGAGTGTATGGGAGCAAATAGAAGGGACGAATAAGTATTATCTTCATATGTTTGCGAAAGAACAACCAGACCTTAATTGGAATAATCCTGTTGTGAAAGAAAAGCTTTATGAGATGGTGAATTGGTGGTTGGAAAAAGGCGTAGCTGGATTCCGTATAGATGCAATTATTAATGTTATGAAAGATCTATCATTCCCAAGTTTTCCACCAGATGGAGAAGATGGTCTAGTTCATTGTACAAAGATGGTAGATCAAGTAGATGGTGTAGGAGAGATGCTTCGTGATTTAAAAATGAACACATTTGACAAATATGATGCATTTACTGTGGCAGAAGTATTTAATATGAAAGAAGATGAATTAAGTGAATTCATAGGTGATGACGGACATTTCTCAACGATGTTTGATTTTTCCCAACATTGTCTCATTGAGGGAGATCATGATTGGCTCCAGAAGCAAGATATCAACTTTGAAGAATGGAGATCTGTTATTGTTCAATCTCAACTTGAGTGTCAAGGAGTTGGATTCTTAGCCAATATTATTGAGAATCATGATGAACCAAGGGGGATATGCAGATACCTTCCAGAACATGCACAAAATGATGCAGGTACTAAGATGCTAGGAACAGTTAATGTGCTGCTCCGTGGTATTCCATTTATCTATCAAGGTCAAGAGATTGGCATGAAGAACTGTCGTATGAATGACATAGAAGAATACGATGATATTGGAACTAAGAACCGTTATGAAGAGGCCATACTTGCAGGTCATAGGACAGAAGATGTATTAGAAGCTTGTTACCATACTAGTAGGGATAATGCTAGAACACCTATGCAATGGAGTGATCAGGACAATGCTGGATTTACAACAGGCAAGCCATGGCTTAAAGTGAATCCAAATTATAAGGAGATTAATGTACAAGCCCAAGAAGAGGATAAGAACTCGGTCCTACATTACTATAGAGAACTTGTTGCATTGCGTAAACACCCACAATATAAAGAAATCTTTACTTATGGTGATTTTATACCAGCTTATGAGGACCAAAAAGATGTATTTGCTTTCTATCGACAATTGGGAGAAGAGAAGATCTTAGTTATAGCTAACTTTGGAACAGAAGGTGTTACTTTAGATGTTGACGAGAATATATCTCAGGTCTTACTAGCTAATGCAGATAAAGTTATTGATGTTGATAAGGAAATAATATTAGAATCTTGTGAAGTTGTTGTTCTTAAATAAAATAAATTATATGTTTATATGTCTTAAAAGATTTGCCCAACTGACGATATTGGTTAGTTGGGCAATTATTTATCTCTCTATTTAATTCTGTCTTTATTCTTCAAAGCATATAGTATGGAAACTATAATTAGAATGCCGCATATTATAAAATATGTTAAAAACAATGGATTTTTCATTCCACCAAATAGTATGATAAGAGCTCCTAGAATGGCGAAAGCCGGAAATACATATCCATACCACATGTTTTTAATCTCACCACGTTTTGCTAGACGGATTACAGCAATGTATAGTACAATATATCCTACGTAATTGGTGACTATGCTTATCTCTGAGATGTCTGAATTATATAGCATATTATATTTCTGTGTAATATAATGTAGGAATAACATAAATAACGAGATAACATAGGCTAATAGGGCTGAATGTACTGGCATATTACCTAGTCGTTCATTTTCTTTACGAAACACTTTTGATCCGGGAATCATATTACGAATGGCCATTGCATAAGGAAGTCTAATTGAACCAAGTATGATTCCATTCACGGTACCTAATACTGATATAATAATAAATACTAGGATTAGTTTAGCACCCATTTCACCCAAGATCAGATTGGCTGCATAGTTAACATGTGCATCGCCCATTTCCATAATTCTCTCTGGGCCTACCAGGGAACTAATTCCTACAAAGTATAGCACATATATAATTAGAATTAGGATGGGGGAGAATATAAGAGCACGAGGAAGGTTCTTCTTACTATCTTTAATCTCATGGCAGATAGAAGTAGAGATTGCCCAACCATCAAATGAGAATGCGATAGGTGGAATGGCACTTAATAATCCTAAAGTTCCTACATTTTGAGGTGTATAGGATAAACTCTCTACAGGATCTCCGAATATTACTCCTGCAATTGCGATTACAAATAAAGGAATTAATTTTATTATTGTGGTAGTGTTTTGTATGTAACCGCCAAGTTTTGCAGATAGTATATTGAATATATACAGTATGGTTATAAAGCCAGCACCGATTAATATCTGATTTTCTAAAGTTTCCGTGATGGGGAAAAGTATACATACATAGATACCAGCTACCCAAGCAACAACAGCTGTAATACTTGGAAGATAGAGAAAGCTTTGAAACCAACCAAAGGCACAGCTAATAGGCATGCTACAGAATTCTTCTGCATATGCAATAATACCACCAGGATTATCTGTTCTTGCAGCAAGCTGAGATATAGTCAAGGAACCGAATATAATTGCAACAGCCGCAATTAAAAATATTAATACACCTTGTAAAACGTTTCCATTTGTCCACAACAGGATATTATCACTTTTAAAAAAAATACCGGAACCGATTACGATACCAGTAATCATTGCAATTCCAGTGAAAAGCCCATATTTTCTTTTTTCCATAAGATCTCCTTATAATAAGTTTTAAATAAGTGGATATTCCACTGAATCTACTATCGAAGTGTACATGAAAATATAATCTTAGTCAATTAAATTTTACAAATGGAGGCATTACGATATGAACATAAAAAGAATATTATTACTTGTGTTTGGATTTACCTTTTTAACCCTTGGCGCAATTGGAATGATCTTACCTATTCTCCCAACGACACCATTTGTACTCCTTGCTGGAGGATGTTTCTCAGGGAGTAGCAAAAAGATGGAGAATTGGATTAAAAAAAATAAGTATTTTGGATACTATTTAGAAAATTACCAAAAGGGTACGGGAGTCCCTATGAAGATTAAGATAAAATCAATTACTTATCTATGGATCTCCTTGCTTCTGTGTTTTTATTTTATTCATATAACTTGGGTTATTGTTTTAATCTCTATTATAGGAAGTTTAGTTACAATATATCTATTATCACTAAAGAATAAAGTTGAATGAAAATAAGTTAAACATAAAAAAGAACTGTACCACTTAACGGTCCAGTTCTTTTCATTATTATATACTTTAATTATGCAATTTTATTAACAGCAAGTGTTAAACGAGAGATCTTTCTAGAAGAAGTCTTCTTGTGGTAAACTCCCTTAGAAGTTGCTTTA
>CAZAKD010000150.1:0-4873 GCA_964485435.1 uncultured Lachnospiraceae bacterium | reverse complement strand
TAAATGGACTTATTAATCCAGCATCTTCAATCATGTTTACAAAATAATCACTTGCGAAGGCGTTATCTTCGTAATCTATATGTGGACGATATACTTTCTCTAAATCCAACCATATCTTTTTTCTTTCCTCTGGAGATAATTCTGGCTGCTCATACATAATATGTTGAAATTCATCCACCATACAACCATATGGAATAAAAGTTATGGATTTCTCTAAATGCATATTAATATAGTCCTCTGTTCTATCTCCAAAGAATAACTTCATCCATGGTTCAGTAAAAAACTCCATAGACATAGAATGACATTCTGCGGTCTCCATAGTTATCTCTTGGTGCTCAAGAATCTCCTCATTACGTACTACATATGCTTGAAATGCATGACCACATTCATGTGTCATAACATCTACATCACCACTTGTTGTATTAAAATTCGCAAAAATAAATGGCGACTTATAATTTGGCAAAGTCGTCTGATATCCACCAGCCTTTTTATCTCTTCTTCCAAACACATCTAGCAAATCGTTTTTTATCATATAATTAAAGAATTCTTTGGTTTCCTCAGATAACTCACTATACATTTTTTGTGCTGCTATTAATATTTCTTCTGGTGTTCCAATAGGAGCCGGGTTACCTTGCTCTGTACGGTTTTTAACCATTTCATCATAGATTTTATCTAATTGATCTTCTATAGATAAAAAGAATTCAGTTTCTTTTTCATGGGCTAAACTTCGTGTATCACGGTTATTACTAGTCAAATGTTTTTCTAGAAGTGATAGATTTAATGTCTCCCCTTGAAAATCAATTTTAGCGCTAGCGATTAGTTTATGATACTGAGTAGATAAAGCATTTTCCTTCTGAATCAATGGAATTAATTTTTCATCAAATGACTTTAATCTAAGTTCAATATTCTTAAAAGCCACTGAACCAATCTTTTTTTTTAGAAACTCTTTATGTGGAGAATTATAAAGCTTCTTACAATACTGATTGTTCAGGTTCTCAACTTTAGGAGATATATGATCATAATGATTCTGTTCCTTTTCATAGAATTCATCTTTGGTATTCATATCATGACGAATCCCAGCAATGTTCATCATTGTTTCATAGATTTTCATTACAACATAATATTCTTTATGAACTTTATATTCCTCTTCACCAGATGTAGCTTTATCAAAATTATTTATTATTTGTTGAAACGCTTTCTCTATCTCTTTATATTCCACTCGCTCATATGGCATGTCTTGAAATCTCATATTATATTCTCCTATCTTTTACGCCGGAGCTCACACATCCTTACTTTTTCATCTATTAAAGAAAGTATATACTAAATTAAAATGAAACTCAAGGAGCGAACACAATTAGGCGGATTTTTATTTATCTCAAATAAAGGTTTTAATTAGTATTACTAATAACAATTAATTTATACGTATCATATTAGACCCTAAATATGAATATCAATTGTATATGATGATAAAAATGCAACGAAGTTTCCTTTTTTAATTTTATTTGATATAATTAAACTAGACAATGACTTACAACAAATCGGAGGGTAGCATGGAAAGCAAAGAAGAATTATCTTTTATACAATCTCATTTTACATTTTGGGGTAAACTAAGTGCCAATGAGCGAGAACTGGTAAAGCAAAATACAGCAAAGGTTACCTATACAAAAGGGTATAATCTTCATAGTGCTGATAACGAATGTCTTGGAGTATTGCTTATTCAAAGTGGTGAATTACGGGTCTATATCTTATCTGAAGATGGTCGAGAGGTTACTTTATACAGGCTTACTCATGGGGACGTTTGTATTCTTTCAGCATCCTGTATTCTAAACAGTATATCTTTTGATGTTTACATTGATGCAGAAGTTGATACTGATGTACTTTTATTAAATATTGGTACCTTTAGTAAACTCACTAAAAATAACATTTATGTTGAAAATTATGCTTATAAAAATGCTATGGAGCGCTTCTCTGATGTTATGTATGCCATGGAACAGATTCTATTTATTACTTTTGACAAGCGTCTCGCCACCTTTCTTTTAGATGAGATTCGAAAAAATAAATCCCCAGATATATACTTAACTCAAGAGCAGATTGCCAAATATGTTGGAAGCGCAAGAGAAGTTGTTTCTCGCATGCTAAAAAGCTTTCAATCACAGGGCATGATTGAACAATCCAGAGGTCTAATTCGTGTAATTGATAAAGAAAAACTTAATAATCTAGTCTTATAAAAAACAGGAGTTGTGATACTAATGGTGAATATCTCCCTAGTATCACAACTCCTGTTTTATTTCATTTTTTACTGTATCATAGAAAGTATAGACTGTTTTTGTTGAAATCCTATAGCACTATTAACAACCTTTCCGTCTTTGATAACTAGTAAGGTTGGAATGCTCATAACTTTAAATGTTTGAGCTAACTCTTTCTCTTCATCAATATTAATCTTTCCTACTTTAGCTAAATGTCCCGTTTCACCTGCTACTTCTTCAATAATAGGTGCAACCATTTTACAAGGACCACACCAAGATGCCCAAAAATCTAATAATACTGGTTTATCTGAATTTAAAACCTCTGCTTCAAAATTATCCTTTGTTATTTTTAATACGCTCATATAATACCTCATTTCTGAATTGCTTTTACTCAATTCTATTATTCTTATAGCATCATTATAGCTGTATTAAAATATATCACAGTGACAAAGTCACATATTTACAGATAATTATTACCAGTGCTGACTTGTTGCATCTTCATTGGACACCTTATCCCTGACACTTACCAGATAACATATTACATCTAATACAATATGTAAGCTTTGATCAAAGAGACTGCTTAGCAACTGTATAGAACTTCTTTCCTTTCCTCCATCAGCTTTCACTGTTCCAGGAACAAGAAGCACATAATGAGAGCATGAAGCAATCGATGAATCTGATTTACTAGTTACTGCTACCACCCTACAGCCCTTTGATGCAGCTTTTTTAGCATCTGAAACTACACTGCTTGATTCTCCTGATCCTGACACAACGATAAGTACATCTTCACTATGAAGAGCTGGAGTAATCGTTTCTCCAATCACATATACTGTATATCCTAAGTGCATTAGTCTCATAGCGAAGCCTTTTGCCATGAGACCTGAGCGTCCTTCACCAGATACAAAGATTCTATGGTTTTTATGAATATAATCTACTGTTTTTTCAATATGAGTATATTCTACCTTGTCTATAACCTGGGTAATCTCCTTCATTATATCTTGTAATATAGGCATCATACTTATATACTCCTCAATTTTGCAAATTCCTTGGCAGCTTGGGAAGGATTCTCCGCCTTTGTAATCCCACTACCGATAATTGCAATATCAATTCCACGATTCTTAATTAGTTCAATTGTATCCATGGAGACTCCACCAGCAATTGCTAATCTTTCTACTCCAACTAAGTGAGATATAGCCTTTTTCATCAACTTAGCTAAGCCTACACCTCCTTCATCTGAAGGAAGATGTATAGCAAATATTGCATCCTTATATTTGGTGAGCTGCAAAATTCTTTTTTCATCCACTTCTAGCAAATCTATCATATACTCTTTATTATATTCCTTTGCTATTCTATCACAGGTGTCGATACTAGAAAATGCTGCTGCTCCCATTACAGTGGCAATATCTGCTCCAGATTCATATACCTTTTTGAATTCATATTCAGCTTCGTCTATTGTTTTTATATCAGCTAGAATTGTAACGTTGGGGAACGCTTTTTTTATCCTAACTACCGATTCCATACCATAGTCTTTAATCAATGACGTTCCAATTTCAATGATATCAACAAATTCTTTTGTTTCATTAATGAGTTGTACTGCTTCTTCAATTGTAACACGATCGATTGCAAGTTGAATCTTCATCTATGGTATCACTCCTTTTTATTGCTCTTTCTCTTTCATAGTCATATAATCTAGCAATTCTTCTTTTGTTGGTAAACCTTCATTATCACTAATATACGTCACCTGAATAGAACCTACGGCATTACCTCTTTTAGTTGATTCTCTTACAGTCAAATCTTCTAGAATTCCACTAATAAAACCAGCAGCAAATCCATCTCCAGCGCCAACTGTATCAACAACCTTTTCAACCTTATAGCCAGGCACAATATATTGATCTTCTCCATCTCTTACATATGCACCTTTAGAACCTATTTTGATAATTATCTGCTTTACCCCCATATCTTGATAAAAATCTGCAATCTTCTCAGGGTCTTCACTTCCCATTAGAATAAGCCCTTCTCCTGTTCCTGGAAGTAATATGTCACATCGGCTAGCAAGATCATTAATAACTTGTATCATAACTTCTTGGCTTTCCCATAAAGCCGGCCTAAGATTTGGATCAAATGTAATAATAGCACCATTTTCTCTAGCCCTCTCCATAAGTCGATAGGTAGCTTCTCTACATGATTGTGATAATGCAGGTGGAATCCCTGTAATATGCACTAATTTAATACCCGTAAAATCTATATTTTCTATCTCCTGAACAGAAAGATGAGATGCCGCAGATCCTTTCCTGTAATATGGGGCATATGGATCTCCTTCTGTTACTTTATTTTTTAATTGAATCCCTGTTTTATAAACAGAATCAAAAGTAATAAATTCTGTACCGATGGATTCTTTCTTTAAAGATTTTTCAACATAACGTCCTAAAGGTTCGTCTCCTAATCTTGTAATATAGGTTGCTTTATGCCCTAGTCTAGTTAATCCAATACACACATTTACTTCTGCTCCAGCTAGAGAACGGGTAAAATGCTCTACGTCTTCTAAGGGCCCTACTGTATCAGCAACAAATAAGGCCATTGGTTCTCCAAATAAAATTACTTCACTCATAAATATTCCTTTCTCCTTC
>CAZAKD010000149.1:0-4881 GCA_964485435.1 uncultured Lachnospiraceae bacterium | reverse complement strand
ACCTATAATCTCAGGTGCTGTTGTATCTACAATATACGTAACATTCTTAGATGTCACCTTTCCATTTGGTGCTTTCACAGAATACTTGATTGTATAGGTATCATCTTCATTTTTTGTAATTACCGTTTTTATATTTTTGCTATTAATAAGTTGGAATCCAGCACTTGCCTTTACACTCTTTAATGCAAATGATCTATTTACGATAGTATCTTTTGATATAACCTTATCACTTGCACCTTCGATGATTGGAGCTGCTTTGCTATTAATAACTGTATAAGAAACCTTTTTAGACGTACTTCTTCCAAGGTTATCTGTTACGCTATATGTAACTACATAATTGCCTGTTTTTTTTGTATTCACTTTACCTTTAATCTGAATATCTGATGTAATGGAAAATCCGATGGATGAAGTCGCAGTAATACCACTTTTAAGATTTACTTTGCTTCCATATTCTACAGTCTTATTCTTAACTCCTTTGATTACAGGCTTTTTATTATTATATGGATTCTCTACGCTCCATATATCTGTAGGATCCCAACCAATACTTCCTTTTAGCTTAATAGGTTCTGGTTTGCCTAATGGCCCTGGGCTCTTGCCATTATATATTACAACCGTTGTCCCAACTGGACAATTATCATAGATCCATTTTGCATCTTCAACTGAAACTCTTACACAACCATGAGATGCAGTGGTACCAAGCTTATTAAACTGCTTTATTGATAATGTTGACGGACTCTTATCATAATACCATACTGAGTGAAATAAAATACTTCCTACTATTCTTGTTGAATATTGTCCCCACACATTACCATCAAGAAGTCTCCAGCGATATTTTACTGGAGTTTTAAAAGTTCCTATGGGAGTTGCATTACCTACTGAACACAGAAGTGCCTTCACTGGTACCGTGTATTTACCGTCTTTATCTTTCTCATATATTGTAATTACATTTTGTTGCTTATTCACTTTGATTAAATATGGATATGTGGTAGCTGCATTGACTTTATTCTCTCCATTAAAAAACAAATGAATCATAAAGAGAATAACACAAACCCCCATTAAGTAACGAAATTTCAAAAACAGATTTCTTTGTTTCATATCTTGCATTCCTCTCTCTCAACTATAAGCTGTCATTTTACTGGAAACTGGCTGTGGTACATGGTGTAATAAAACCCCTTTTGACTTAGAAGCTCATTATGATGGCCCTTTTCAATAATATCGCCATCTTTTAATACTAATATGATATCTGACTCTGTAATTGTTGATAATCTATGGGCAATGATAAAACTTGTCCTTCCTTTCATCATCTTAGCAAATGCTTTTTGTATGAGTACTTCTGTTCGAGTATCTATGCTACTTGTTGCCTCATCTAATATAAGCATAGCAGGATCAGTAAGCATTACTCTTGCTATTGTTAAAAGTTGCTTTTGCCCTTCTGAGAGATTTCCGCCCTCCTCATCAATAATCGTATCATATCCTTGGGGTAGACGCTTAATAAAACCGTGAGCATAAGCTTCCTTTGCTGCCTTAATAATCTCTTCCTGAGTTGCCGTTGGTTTTCCATAAGCTATATTCTCAGCAACTGTACCTGTGAATAACCAGCTCTCTTGAAGCACCATTCCTATGGAGCGTCTTAGACTCTCCCTGGTTACTTCATATATACTCTCTCCATCAATTATTATATTCCCAGAGTTCACATTATAGAACCTCATTAGTAAATTAACTAAAGTTGTTTTCCCTGATCCAGTTGGTCCTACAATAGCTACCATTTGCCTTGATTTCACTTGAAGGTCAAGATTTTGAATGAGTGGAGTTTCTGGAACATATGAAAAAGACACTTGTTGAAATTCCACTTCCCCATCCTTATTTTTAAACTCTCTTACAGCGTCTGATAATTCCGATTCACTCTTCTCATCAATAAGTTCAAACACCCTCTCTGCGGAAGCTATGGCTGACTGAATCTGTGAGGATAATGATGTAATCTCATTGATAGGCTTTGCAAATTGATTGGAATAAGTAATAAAACTTGCAATATTACCAATAGATATCCCACCACGAATTGCTAGAAAACCTCCCACCACGGTAACCGCTACATAAGCTATATTATTAATTAATCTGGTCGTTGGATTGGTTAAAGAAGAATACCATTGTGCTTGTTGTCCCCAATGATACAATTCATCATTAATCTTTCTATAGTTGTCAAAAGAACTTTTTTCATATCCAAAAGCAGATACTATTCTTTGATTACCTATAAATTCTTCCACATACCCATTTAACTCGCCAGTTGTTATAGATTGTTTACTATACATTTTCCTGGATTGTTTTGCGATAAAAGAAGCAATTACAAAACAAAGTGGAGTAATTAGTAGTACTATAATAGTGATGAATGGGCTAATGGACATCATAAATACAAAACATCCGATTATTATGATCACTGCTGACATGGCTTGGGTTATTCCTTGAAATAGGCCTTCAGACATGGCATCAATATCATTGGTTAATCTACTAATCACATCACCATGTGGTGTCTGATCATAGTATTTTAGTGGCAAGGTGTTGAGATGATCAAATGCATTTTTACGAATATCCCTCATCGTATTATTGGCTGCAGCATTACTAAAAGCAGACATAAACCATTGAAAGATACTGCCAAACAAGTATAGAATAATTAATAGGACTACCAGTTTAGAAAGGTATATAAAATCTACATTATTTTGGTCTACAATTCTATCTATTCCCTCTCCAATAAGAAGAGGCCCAAAGATGACAAGGACATTAGATAGAATACTACAAACAAAAGCAGCATATAGATACCTGTTGTATTTTCCCATATACTTAAGAATTCTCATTAAAGTCGCTTTCTTCATTATGCTTTCACCTCATCTTCTTGAAGTTGAGATTCACAGATCTCTCGATATACAGAACATGTCTCATATAGCACATTATGAACTCCTATTCCTGCAATCTCCCCATCATCTAGTACAATAATCTGATCCGCATCCTGAATGGTGCTAGCTCTTTGAGATACTATAAAAGTTGTTCGTTCCTCTCCATCGTATTTTATTGCCTTTCGTACATTTTTATCAGTAAGATAATCTAAGGCACTAAAACTATCATCCATTAATAAAATCTTAGGTTTGCGAACCAAGGCACGTGCTATAGATAATCGTTGCCTTTGCCCACCTGATACATTGACACCACCTCTTCGTATCTTAGTGTCATACTTATCTTTTAACTTAAGAATGAATTCTGTAGCCATAGCCTTTTCACAGGCCTGCTCAATCTCTTCCATGGTGGCATCTTGCTTACCAATACGAATATTCTCAGCTATGGATCCCGTAAATAATACTGACTTCTGTGGAACTAGTCCAATCATCTCCCTTAATTCTTCTAAGCCATATGCTCTAACATCTTTCCCATAGATAAGTACTTTTCCTTCTGACACGTCATAGAATCTTGATATCAGATTTAACAAAGTAGATTTACCTGATCCAGTTCCACCAATAATTCCTATTGTTTGTCCTGGCTTTACTGCAAAATTAATATGCTCAATCGCAGCTTCCCCATTACTATGATATTGCATAGACACGTTAATGAATTCTACCGCATTATAAGAAGAGTTATCTGCAGATACTTGAGAATCATCATGTCCCTTGTTATGACCATCCACTATAGAACTCTCTGTCTCTAAAACCTCTATAATTCTCTTTGAAGATGCATAAGCTTTTGTAAATATAACCACTAGATTAGATATTACAATCAATGCTGCAAGAATCTGAGTAAAATAACCAATCATAGCTATAACTTCACCGGTGGATATTCTTCCATCATTCACTCCCACTCCACCAAACCATAAAACAGTAATTACAGCCCCATTCATAATAAGGCTTGTAAGTGGATTCAATAATGCAGAGACTTTTCCAACCTGAATCATATTCTTAGCATACTCATTATTAGCAAGCCCAAACTTTTCTTTTTCATTATCTTCTCTCGCAAATGCACGTATTACACGAACACCACCTAGGTTCTCTCTCAATTTCAAAGCAATTTTATCAAGCATTACTTGTACCTTCCCATATAAAGGCACAGATTGTTTCATAATAAATATAAGGATTAATATAAAGATAGGAAGTACAATAACCATAATCATAGATAATTGTACATCGATAATAAAGATCATAACCAGACCACCAATACATAAAAAGGGTGCTCGAATCACAAGACGTATCAGCATAGCCACTGCAAGTTGCACTTGATTCACATCATTGGTAATACGATTAATCAGAGACGGAGTACCATATTGGTCTAACTCCACATTAGAAAATGTAATAATCTTCTCATAGAGTGCATTACGCATTCGTGTCCCTGCCCCTTGAGATACAATAGATGCAGAATACTGGCATACCAAAGCACACAATATCCCAACAATTGTAGTCCCCAACATCAACAATCCTATTCTAAAAATATATTCTCTATCACCATTCCCAACACCAACATCAATAATACGTGACATAAGATAAGGAAGTAGCAATTCTAAAATAGCCTCAAACAACTTAAACAACGGCCCAATAATTAATAACTTAGTATAAGGTTTTAAAAATACTAATAATGATTTCATCCACAGTTCTCTCTCTTTAATTATTATTTATAGTACTATTCTTTTACACACATAAATAAGTATACCATTATCTTGAAATTATGTTAAGGCCATATTTTTAATATCTCTATCCCTTTCACTAAACATCAACAATATCCCAATAAACATAACCTCCTTTTAAACAGCCCTTTCACTAAACAGGAACGATGGCCCGAATAAATGCTTCTGAATAAGGAGTTTTTGCATGTGTCGGCACTTAGGCTCTGTCCTTTAGAGCCTTAGTACCG